>DAOWHU010000020.1 GCA_030641245.1 bacterium | reverse complement strand
TTTTTCTTGTTCAAACATTTTAATAACTTCTTCTCCGACAATTGGATTTTTAAAAATCAACACCGCCAGCCAAAGCAATGACAGTCAATGCTGTTTATTTTTGCGTTGCTCTATAATTTTTTTAGCTTGCTTTTGAACACCTGCTTTTTTAGCCGATTCTAATTTAAACAAGGCTTTCCAAATTATTTTATGATCAAATTCCTTGAAAACACTCTGTCGATAATCAAATTGACATTTTTCGCTAGAACACTTTTCTTCTTTCAAACTTTCGAGATTAAAATAAGCCACCTCTTCAACAACATTTTTCATTTCCGAACCAAAAGCGCCAGCGTTCCCTCGAATTGCGCCTCCGACCGTCCCTGGAATTCCCGCTGCCCATTCTAAGCCAGCCAGATTGTTTTCGATTGAAAATGAAACTAGTCCACCCAACATTACACCCGCCTCACAAGAAACCGTAGTTTCATCAACCAGTTTAATTTTGTCATTAACTAATTTGATAACCAGACCATTAAAGCCTTCATCGTGAAATAAGATATTACTTCCTCCCCCTAAAATCATGAATTTTTCTTTTTCTTTTCTGGCCCATTTAATAGAGTCTTTTAATTCCTTCAAATCCTTAACTTCCGTAAAATACTTAGCCGGTCCACCGATTTTAAAAGTAGAATAATCTTTTAATAAAACTTTTTCCTGGATTTTCATCTTTTTATTTTTGTTTTATAAGTTTTAAAGTTTTTTTGGCACACTTTTCCCAACTAAACTTTTCTAATCTTTTTGTTCCTTTTTTAATTAATTCCTTTCTTATTGTATCACGTTTTAGCAAAATATTTATTTTTTCCAATAGCTCATCGCTATCTAAAGTTTCAAATCTTAAAACCCCTTCCCCTCCAATTTCTTTCAAACTAGAGTTATTAGCCACAATTACCGGAATCTGACTGGCCCAAGCTTCTAAAAGGGGAATCCCAAAACCTTCATATAAGGACGGGGAAATAAACATTTGGGCCTTTTGGTAAATAATCGGCAAATCTTCGAAGCTAACTTTTCCCGTTAAAACTATGTCTCGATTAAATTTCGACTTTTCAATTTTTGCCAATATTTTTTCGGCCTTCCAGGCTGGAACACCAGCTAAAACTAACTGGGTTTTTTTATCGCCATTTTTTTTAAGTTTTTCAAAAGCCTCCACTAACGTTTCTAAATTTTTCCGAGGTTGCAAGGCCCCCACATACAACAAATATTCTCTTTTGATGTCATATCTCTTCAAGACTTTTCTGGCTTTTTCTGAGGAAAATTTTCTGGAGAAACTTTCTTTTTCTACTCCGTGATAGATGACTTTTATTTTCTCTTTTTTAGTTTTTGGATAAAATTTTAAAATATCCTGTTTGGTGGCCTCGGAAACCGCAATGATCTTATCGGCTCGTTTAACCGCTGTATCAGTAAAAAAATCTAGTTTCAATCGATCTCGCCAAGGAAAATGTTGTGGAAAATATTTAAAAGCCAAATCATGAATGGTAATAATAATTTTAGTTTTACGATCAGCTAAAAATGGCACCTGTTGAATGGGCATCCAGCAAGCGTCCGGCAAGGTGTAATTTAATTCAAAGCCCAGCCGAGTTTGAACCCACCAAATTGGATAAGGAATAGCCTCATCTCGATAATTCGAATAAATTTTAGGCTTGAGCTCTGGATTAAATTTTGTTTTGTGGTATAAGATAAAGACGCTATAACTATCAAGAGCTCCGAAATAGTCTAAACATTTTTTGATATAGACTCGGGTTCCATCAATTCGATTGTGATCTAGGTCAGCGCAATTTATGGCAATTCTCATATTTTTTTCAAAAATTATATAGTTTAATTTTAACTAATAAAAAAGAATATGTGAATGAAATATCAAGCTTATAAATATTCAACCTTCAATGCCCAATATCCGTTCAATGCCCAATGGACTAACATTCAATTTAATTTCAAACTTATAATGGTTATTTTAATATTAGATGTTGAATAAATGTTGAAAGTTGATTATTGAATGTTTAAAAATTTTAATTTAGGATTTATTTAAAAATTAGAAATTATACAATTAAAAATTAAATTAAAACCATGTCCAAGCGCATCAACAAAGTAAACCAACTCATTCGAGAAACTCTAGCTCAAATAATTCGAGAGGAGTTATCGTTGAAAAATACCATCATAGTAACTATTTTAAAGGTTGACACCTCCAAAGACTTACGCTATGCTAATACGTTCTTGAGTGTTTATCCAGCCAATGAAAAAGATTATGTTCTTAAAACTCTAAAAAGGGAAAGTGGTAAAATTCACAAAGCCCTTCATCAAAAACTGTTTATGAAGCCTTTGCCAAAAGTAAACTTTAGAGTGGACAACAATCAAGAAAAAATAGCTGAAATCGAAGAAATCTTTGATAAAATCAACAATGAATAAACTAATTGAGAAATTTAAAGCGCTTAAAAAAGAACTTCTCAAAAGCCAGAAGATTCTTTTGGTGGCCCACTTAAATCCCGATGTAGATTCTTTGGGTTCAGTTTTTGCTTTCGATCACTACTTGAGAAATGAATTAAAAAAGAAAACAACCCTTCTTAGTGTTGATGAAATCAGTCCATTAGCATCTAAACTTTTCTCTAAAAAACAGATTGAAAATACCTATAATCTTCCAGACTACGACACCATAATGATACTAGACCGAGAAGACACTTTCTATAAATTAAAAATGGATGAAGAAATGAGAGAAAAAAACCTTAAAATTAAGGTAATCAATATTGATCATCATCCTAAGCCACCAATAAAAGGAGCTCTGAATTTAGTTAATATCGAAGCGGCCGCTACTTGTGAAATCATCTATGAATTTTTCAAACAAATTAATTACAAAATTCCACCGAAAGCAGCTCAGTACTTACTAAACGGGATATTCACTGATACAGGAGGTTTTCGACACAATAATACTACTGCAAAAAATTTGGAAATTGTCAGTGATCTAATGAAAAAAGGAGCTTCAATTCGAAAAATTAACCGCTTGGTTTTCGAAAACAAATCACTAAGCGCTCTAAGACTCTGGTCAATCGCCCTTAGTAGAGCTGAATTATATAAAAAAACTGGAATGGTAATTTCATTTTTGACTAGAGAGGATTTGAAAAAATGTAACGCTTCAAAATCCGATGCCTCTGGTATTGCTGAAGTTTTAAACACTATATCAGGCTCAAAATTTTCTTTAGTTCTATATGAGTCTAGACCTAATATAATCAAAGCCAGCTTAAGAAGTGACGAACATAAAGGGGTGGATGTTTCTGAAATTGCCAAAAGATTCAAAGGCGGAGGGCATAAATTAGCCAGTGGATTTGAAATAAAAGGAACTCTAAAAGAGGTTAAAGGAGAATGGACGATAGAATAATTAGGTTAATTAGGTTAA
>DAOWHU010000090.1 GCA_030641245.1 bacterium | reverse complement strand
TATGTAGTTGAGGCTGTTTCCGGAAAGAAATAAATCTATTTCTGTTATTATGTACCTATCGTGAATCTCACAATTGTCAAATAATCTTACCTCAATGTTAAATCCATCGTTGACTAAAGCCGCCAAACTTCTTTCGAACTTGCCTTCTCGAGACTCCACTATCCTAAAAGTTAGAATCTTAATTTTCGCTTCTTTTGGAAAAACATCATGAATCACATCAAGAGTGCGAACATCGACATAGGAATCGCACAAACGAACATTTGCAACTTTGTCGTCAAAAATTTCCCCCAGAACAACCCTTTTTGTCTTATATTCCGTGCCTGATTGAAAAAAATTGA
Organism: bacterium; assembly: GCA_030641245.1. GTDB lineage: Bacteria > Patescibacteriota > Minisyncoccia > Moranbacterales > DUUL01 > UBA2773. Next base: position 9,401 of record DAOWHU010000090.1, on the reverse strand, counting down.
CCTTCTTGTCTCTTGTTTCTAATTCTAACATTTCAATCCCGGCTTTCATTATTTTAAAACCAACCTTGCTATGATTAGTTAAACCTTTTCCCTTTTTACTCTTTAATGCTCTGTCAATCGCCTGTCTTAAGACATCTATCCCGATCTCTTCTATCAAAAAATCAGCAATTATAGCCACGGTAAATCTATCTTCTTCTTTGGTTGTTAACTTATCCACAACCCAAAGAGCTCTTAATAAATTCGTTCTAAGCTCATGGATATCAATTTTCTCTGAAATTCTATTCATTTTTCTTGCCTAAATTTGTTTCAACTTCCTTCTCTCCGGTGTCCGTTAAAACCCAGGTTTTCTTACCATCTTTTTTTTCATCGTTTTCCATGATAAATCCTTGTTTCAAATTCATATTTATACGATCGTTGATATTAGTAGGGATTGTATATTTAGCTTTTTTAAAGCTACTTTTTAAATCATCGGTATTAAAAAATCCATTGTTCTCAACGAGTTCGAAAAAATAAGATATTGCCAGGGTCTTTTTAGTATCTCCCTCCAAATCTCGATCTGCCAGGAACTCTCTAATCGATTGTTTTTTATTTTTTTTAGCCACGCCCTCATCCTCAACTGGAAAATTCTCAAGCGATAAGACCCTCGCCTCTAAATCTTTAACTCTTCTCTCTAAATCTTTCATAAAATTATTTATTAATAATAATTAAAGCATCTTTTATTTTATATGAAGGTATCTCATATCCACCGTCCTGACCTCCGCTACCAACTAAAATTTTATCTTTACGAAGCTTTCCCAAGGTTCCGTCCGTTGTCCCTCTCTTTAAATTTAATTCTTCGAATATTTCTGCTGCTGTTATTCGCTCCGAAAACGCAGTTTCTTTACTGGCTATTAATTTTTTTGCCAACATATAAGCAACGATTTTCTGGATATTAGTAGTATTGTCGTGCTTAAAGAATATCTTATTGCTACCCCTCTGAATTGAAATCAGTGGTAAAATAGCTTCTGTCACCTCAGTTTCGTTTAATAGCAGGCTATCTGTGTACAAATCTTCCAATGTTTTTTGTTTGATCATTTATTTTCTTTAGTATGTTATAATTGAGTTTGGCTTATACTTTTAAACCACATTAAGCTCACTATACAGCCTTTAAAAAAATATTGCAAGACAATTGAATTATATCTTTAGTTAATCTATAATATTCAATTAAATAAAATCCCTTAAAATGGGAATATTTAAATTTATTATACAAAAAATCAACCTAAAAAATTAATAATTTACTTGATCATTTAAATTTTACAAATAAAGAATAGCCCCACTCAGAAACCCAGTATTAATGTAGCCTAATGAGATATCTAGAATATCTTTTCATACCAAAAACCACCCTTTCGGGTGGTTTTTCTATATAAAAGTTCGCTACAAACTTCTGAGACTTGATCGTTCGAGTGCAATTCGAGGCGGATCTGAGCACTGAGCGAGATGTACTAACAGTACATTGAGCGAATGGCGGAAGATCCAACAAAGAAGTGTGCCGAACGAGCGGGTCTCTCAATTACAGTCTGTCCCGGTAGCCTGTACCGGCAGGTATTAATTTTCCGATGATTACGTTTTCCTTAAGTCCCCTCAAATAATCACACTTCCCCTGTATCGAAGCATTTATCAAAACCTTCGCCGTCTCCTGAAAAGAAGCTGCTGACAAGAAACTCTCCGTTGACAACGCCACCTTGGAGATTCCCAAAACCATTCTTTCTCCTTTGGCTTCCTTGCATTTATTTTCCTTGGCCTCGGCATTGACTTCTTCAAATTTCTCTAACTCAACAATATCGCCTTCCAATAAATCTGTTTCTCCAGAACTAATAACTTGGACTCTTGAAAGCATTCTTCGAATAATAATTTCCAAATGCTTATCATTAATTCCTTCTCCTTGAGTTTGATAAATTTCCTGAACTTCCTGAATAACATATCGATGCAGAGCCGCTTCTCCATTAACCTTAAATAATTTCCGAAGATCTAAATGTCCCTCTGATAAAATTTGTCCCTTAATAACTGCCTCTCCCTGCTTAACTTTAACATTGATAACTGCAGGGATAACATATTCTTTAATATCAGCTTCGGTGGTAGCCTTCTTGCCCTCACCTTCAACCTGTTTTTGAACTCGAATAGTTTTTTGCTTATGGTTTTCTTTAATCTCAACTATCTTACCGTCAAACTCAGCAATAATTCCTTCGGTCTTAGGAGTCCGATTTTCAAAAATTTCTTCTACTCGAGGAAGACCTTGAGTAATGTCAGTTCCAGCGATACCTCCAATATGGAAAGTTCTCATAGTCAACTGTGTTCCTGGTTCACCAATTGATTGAGCCGCTACAATTCCAACTGCTTCACCTAGTTCAACTAAATTATTTCTTCACAAATCTAGCCCCTAGAATTTTTGGCAAACTCTTCGTTGAGCCTTACAAGTAATCAAACTTCTAATTTTGATTTTATCGACTCCAGTAGCTTCAATTTCCTTGGCTTGATCGTGACTAATTAGCTCTCTCTTTTTGGCTATCACTTCCTCATTTTTAGGATTTAATACCCTCTCTACCAGAACCCTACCCACAATTCGAGAAGCGAAGCTTTGACCAATGTTCTCAGCATCCTCGGCATACATAAAAGTTCCAGTCTTGTCACCGCAGTCTTCTTCTCTGACAATTACATCTTGAGCAACATCGGCTAATCGTCGAGTCAAATATCCCGCAGTCGCCGTTCTCAAAGCTGTATCAGCCATACCTTTTCGAGCTCCATGCGTAGAAATGAAATATTCTAATACTCCGAAACCGCCCTTCAAAGAACCTTTCACTGGCAATTCAATTGTTTCACCAGTTGGACCGGCTACTAAACCTTTCATACCAGCCATTTGAACTACCACTGATTCAGATCCTCGAGCTTTAGAAGTAATCATTGAAGCAATTGAACTTTCTGGATCAATCACTTTCTTGACCTCTTCGGCAATCTTATTTTTAGTATCATTCCAAATTTCAATTACTTTAGATTTTCTTTCCTCATCGGTCAATAATCCTTCTTCATATTGATTATTGACATCTTTAACTAACTTTTCGGCTTCTTCGATCAAGGCATCTTTGGCTTCTGGAATAACAATATCATCCATTCCCAAACTGATCCCAGATTTAGTAACATATTTGAAGCCTAATTCTTTCAATCGATTCAAAAAGTTTACAGTAGATTTCTTACCTTTTAACAATAAAGACTGTGCAATTAAATCTTTTAGACCATTTTTATCCATAGTCTTATTTATATATCGCATTTCTTCTGGCAAAATATCATTCAAAATAGCCTGTCCAGCTGAAGTTTCTTTCTTCTCTCCATCTTCAGAATATAAAAGAATCTTGGCTCTCAGGTCAATAATTTCAGCTTGATAAGCTCTGATGACTTCTTCGATTGAAGAAAAATATCGGTTCTCCCCTTTCAACCCCTCTTTAATCTGAGTTAGGTAATAAATACCCAAAACAATATCCTGAGAAGGATTTACGATCGGATCACCACTGGATGGTTTTAATAAGTTTCGGCTAGAAAGCATAATTTCCTCGCATTCTTTTCGTGCTTTTTCGGTCAACGGTACATGCACCGCCATTTGGTCTCCATCAAAGTCAGCATTAAAAGCCGCACAAACTAATGGGTGAACTTGAATCGCTTTACCTTCAATCAATTTTGGTCTAAAAGCTTGAATAGATAATCGATGCAAAGTTGGTGCTCGATTCAATAACACGAATTGATGATCAATAATTTTTTCCAACATTTCGTAAGCTTCCTCAGTTTCATCGTCTACCATTCGTCCAGCAATTCGAACATTATGAGCATACTCATTATCAATCAATTTATTGATAATAAAAGGCTTGAATAATTCTAAAGCCATTTTTTTAGGCAAACCACACTCATCCAACTCTAAATTTGGACCAATAACGATTACGCTTCGTCCCGAATAATCTACTCGTTTACCAAGTAAATTTTGTCGAAAACGACCTTGCTTGCCCTTAAGCATATCAGCCACGGATTTCAAGGCTCGATTTTGTCCAGTAGAAGCAGTCACTCGAGTTTGATTTCTTCGAGTACTGTTGTCCAACAAAGCATCCACCGCTTCTTGCAACATTCGCTTTTCATTTCTTTGAATAACTTCTGGTGCTCCCAAACTAATCAATTTCTTCAAACGATTGTTCCGATTGATAATTCTTCGATAAAGATCATTTAAATCGGAAGTCGCAAATCTTCCCCCGTCCAATTGTACCATCGGTCGAATATCGGGAGGAATAATCGGAATAACCTTAAGCATCATCCAACTCGGTTTTAGCTTAGCTAAATTAAGACCTTTAAATAACCGCAATCTTTTAATGATCTTTTTCTTTTCAACGGCGGTTTTCTTATCAACATCTTTTTCAAGAATTTTGATTTCTTTTTCTAAATCAATCATCGCCAATAGTTTCTCAATCGCTTCCGCTCCAATAGAGGCTTCAAAAACCTGTCCAAACTTTCGAGAAAAATCATAATATTCAATTTCAGTCAAAACTTGTCTCACGTGAATATTTTTTAATTCAGTCTCAGCTTGTTTAAAAATTTTCTTTAAATCAGCTTTGCCTTCCTTACCTTTAGTCATTTTCAACTGTTTCTTGCAATCAGCTGTTAAATCGTCTATCGCTTCTTGTCGGGCTTCTTCATCGATGGCAGTGATAATATAGCCCGCAAAATAGACAACTCTTTCTAAAACTTGAGAGGACAAATCCAAAGCTAAGCCAATTTTTGATGGCAAACCTTTCAAAAACCAAATGTGAGAAACTGGGGTGGCTAATTGAATATGACCCATTCGTTCTCTTCGAACAATCGATCGGGTGACTTCCACTCCGCACTTATCACAAATGATTCCTTTATATCGAATTTTTTTATACTTTCCACAATAACATTCCCAATCTTTGGAAGGACCAAAGATTTTTTCACAAAACAATCCGTCTTTTTCATATTTCTGAGTTCGGTAATTGATTGTCTCTGGTCGAGTTACTTCTCCGCTAGACCATCCTAAGATAGTTTCAGGTGAAGCCAGCTTAAGCTGGACTACATTAAAATCGGAAATTTTTGTTATTTTATTGTCAGCCATCGATTTTGAATTTAAAGATATAAAGGTTAACTACTTAATTACCAATTATTTTCTTATTCCAGTTTTCTTGAAAAGATTGACATCTAAAGCCAAAGCTTTCAACTCGTTAACCAAAACATGAAAAGCAGCCGGAATATTTGGAGAATTAATCCGCTCTCCTTTAATAATAGATTCGTAAGCATTAGATCTACCAAGTACATCATCAGATTTGATAGTCAACATTTCCTGAAGAACATTAGCCGCTCCATGACCTTCCAACGCCCAAACTTCCATTTCACCAAATCTTTGTCCACCAAACTGCGCCTTACCTCCTAAAGGTTGCTGAGTAATCAAAGAGTAAGGACCGATTGATCGCATATGAAGCTTGTCTTCTACTAAATGATTAAGCTTCAAGATATACATATAGCCAACAGTAGTTCTTTCATTGAAAAGCTCTCCTGTTTTACCATTCACCAGTTGCATTTTTCCATCTTCTGGCAAACCGGCCTTCTTCAATTCAGCTTTGATTTGATCTTTTGTAACTCCGCTTAAAGAAGGAGTAGCTGCTTTATATCCTAAAACAGAAGCCGCCCATCCCAAATGAATTTCCAAAATTTGTCCTAGATTCATACGAGAAGGAACTCCCAATGGAGTCAAAATTAAATCGATTGCAGTTCCGTCTGGTAAAAAAGGCATATCTTCTTCATTGGCAATTCGAGAAATAACTCCCTTATTACCATGTCGCCCAGCCAACTTATCTCCAACGGAAATCTTTCTTAATTGAGCAATTGAAATTTGAATTTGTTGAATTACACCAGCCGATAATTTATCGCCTTGTTCTCTAGAGAAAATTTTAATATCAACTACTTTTCCGCTCTCTCCATGCGGTAAATATAGAGAAGTATCTTTAACATCTCGTGCTTTTTCTCCAAACACCGCTCTCAACAATCTTTCCTCGGCGGTCAGATCACCTTCTCCTTTTAAAGTAACTTTACCAACTAGAATATCGCCTGAGCCAACCTCAGCTCCAATTCGAATAATTCCAGTTTCATCTAAATTTTTAAGTCGATCTTCACTAATATTTGGAATATCTCGAGTTACAATTTCCGGACCAAGTTTAGTGTCACGAACGTCAATCTTGAAATCTTCAACGTGAATTGAACTATAGTTATCAGTTTTTAATAATCTCTTAGAGATGATAATCGCATCTTCAAAGTTATAGCCCTCCCAAGACATTAAAGCTGTTAAAATATTTTGCCCTAAAGCAATTTCACCATTTTCGGTAGAAGCTCCATCCGCCAGAAGATCGTCAACTTTGACTTCTTGCCCCCGTGTTACTCGAGGAATTTGATTCATACAAGTATAACCGTTGGACTTTACAAAATTTTGTAATATATAATCATGTTTTTTGGTCTTAGAACCTTCTTTGTATTTAACAGTAACGTGGTCAGCGTCTACTTCGACTACCACTCCCGCTTCCTTGGCCAAAATTACTTGCCCAGAATCAGCGGCCGCTTTATCTTCTAGGCCAGTTCCTACTAATGGAGCTTGGGGTTGAATACAAGAAACTGCTTGTCGTTGCATATTTGAACCCATCAAAGCCCGATTGGCATCATCATGTTCCAAGAAAGGAATCAATCCAGTTGCAACTGAAATAAATTGCTTGGCAGAAACATCGGCGTAATCAACCTCACTAAGATTACAAGAATGAGGTTCTCCTCCAAATCGAATATCAACTTCTTTTTCAAAAATATTATCAAATTCATCCACGTTAATCCCGGCATGAACAATTCTATATCGCTCTTCCTCTAGGGCATTAAAATATTTAACATCGCTTTTAATAAAAGAATGAACTTTAATCTCTTTTTTCGCAGATTTTCCAAGCTCTTTAATATCATCACTTTTAATTGAATCACCTTTTTTGAATAAAACCTTTCCAGTAGCAGTTTTAATATCTTCTTTCAAAATTCGCCCAAGCCATTCATCTCGACTTTCATCGATGGCGATTGTTTTGACTACTGGCCGATAAGGAGTTTCTAGAAATCCATATTTATTAATTTTAGCGTAAACTGCCAAATGACCAACTAATCCAATATTCGGACCTTCTGGAGTTTGAACAGGGCAAATTCTTCCATAATGAGAAGAATGAACATCTCGAACCTCAAAACCGGCTCTCTCTCGAGCTAGCCCTCCCGGACCCATCGCACTGATTCTTCGCTTATGTTCTAATTCTGCCAATGGATTTATTTGATCCATAAATTGAGAAAGTTGAGACGAAGCAAAAAATTCTTTAATAACAGTTGCGGCTGGTCGAGGATTGATAAGTTGACCAGGCATCACAGTAGCACTATCAGAAGTACTCATTCGATCTCTAATATTTCGAACCATTCGAGCCAAACCAACTCGAACTCGATTTTGAACCAATTCCCCTACACCTCGAATTCGTCGAGACCCTAAATGATCAATATCGTCTGGTTGAGCGTTTGGGTCATTATTTAAATTAATGATTTCTTTAACAATCGCTATTAATTCCTCTTTGGTCAAGATTCGATCTTCTTCTTTCTCTTCACTTTTGTTCATTCCCAAACGAGCGTTCATTCGATATCGTCCCACCTGACTTAAATCGTAACGATCAAAGCCAAAAAACATTCCGTCGATAATCTGCTTGGCATTCTCTTGGGTAGCTAAATCTCCTGGTCGAAGTCTTTTGTAAACTTCCTTGTAAGCCTCCCCAACTGTTTTGGTAATATCTTTATCCAAAGTCCCTCTAATGTAAGAGTCCTCTTGATTATCAACGTCTTTGAATTCTTCAATAATTTTATCTTCAGTTTCTAGACCAAAAATCTTCAGCAAAGAAGTAATTGGAATTTTTCGCCTTCGGTCAATCTTGACCCAAATAACATTATTATAATCAGTTTCAAGTTCGAACCAAGCTCCTTTATTAGGAATAATTTTAGCCCCAAATAATTTTTTACCCTTTTGGTAATTCATTGTAAAGAATACTCCTGGGCTTCTAATTATCTGAGAAATAACCACCCTCTCGATTCCATTGATAATAAAAGTTCCCCGTTCTGTCATTAGGGGAAAATCAGTCAAAAAGATTTCTTGTTCTCGAACTTCGCCGGTCTTTTTGAAAAGTAAAGAAACTTTGACTCTCAAGGGAGCGTCAAAAGAAACATTTTTATCTTTAGCGGTGATTTCATCGTATTTCGGTTCATCTAAATAATACTCGCCAAAAGTCAATTCCATCTCCTTGTTGGTGAAATCAGTTAGTGGAGAAATTTCATCAAGAGCTTCTTTAAGACCTTTTTTCAAAAACCAGTCATAAGAAGTTTTTTGAGGATCAATCAAATTCGGCAAAGACACCATTGAAGTTTTTTGAAAAAATTTTCTTTTAGAAAGACTGGAATGCTGACTAAAACTTTTTTTAACAGTAAGCTTTTTAGATTCTGGCATATTTTTTATTAGTGACTATTTTCAAATTTTTTTAAAAAGACATTTGAAAACAAGTTCCTAGTTAGTGGGACTACCCCTTAAATATTCTAAAAATTGGTCGGGAAATTTTTGAAGATATTCTTGCAACAAACTCAAACCAAAAGAAAATCAACGCTAAATTGATTTTGATACTATCACTCTATATTTAAAAATTTATGTTCATCGGCCTTATTCTTTCAAAAATGAAACCTTTATCGAAATTTTTCTTGAATACTCTTCTGGGAGCAAAATTTTATTCAAGAATAACTTCCTTTTTTGGGATTGTTTCTAAACTCGCTTTTCGAACCAAATTTATAAATTTTAAGCGGAATGCAGTTAAGAAAAATTAGTAAATATGATGTATTTGCGAACTTTACGAAACAAGTTGCAGCCAAAATTTATAAATTTAAACGAAAATTGGGGTTTAGAAGCAGTCCCTTCTTAGACCAAAAAATAACCAAAACCTAGGTTTTTCTCAACCCTGGGCGGTCAAAATAATGATATACCTCTACTTTACAGACAAAAAATTATTTTGTCAAGCAATAATTGACTGTTTTTGAAACAGTTGCCGTTATCCCCCTAGTGCTGAAACCTGCACTAACTATATCTACATCGGATTTCTTTAAATCCATTGCATTTATTTTATTCCTATTTAAAAGTTTATCAAGGTTTTTTAATAATGACAAGGACAAATCATTTTTATCCTTCCATTCTATTTTATCCGCTATTTCATCGCCTTTTTTCAGCATAAGCAAAATGTTTTGATCTTCGATTTTAATCTCTAAATTCATTTCAAGTTTTTAAAATT
>DAOWHU010000016.1 GCA_030641245.1 bacterium | reverse complement strand
GCAAAATTCTTCAATAACAGAATCATATTTTGTTAATTCTTTGTTGTAATAGAAAAGATCGTCCCAATCAACAGGAGCTGTAAATTTTTCATTTACTTTTAAAATTCCTACAAAAAAAATATCCGAAGTAAACTTTTGAGAAATCCCTAAAAGTTTTTTTAAATTTTCTTTAAATTTTTCCTTATCAACCCAATTTTTATCCTTCTCGATCAGAGCGTCGTTAATTCCGATACTTATGATAATAACATTAGCTTCTCGAACTTGAAGCTCATGCTCCATTCTTTCCAACAAATCAATACTCCTAGCTCCATTGATTCCCAGATTAAAAATATTAAATTCTTTGTATTTTTTCCCAAAATATATACCAAGTCGATTCACCCAGCCACCTTCTTCAAGATCGTAATAACCTTGAACAATGCTGTCTCCGAGAATACAAATTTTTTTGGACATGAGAAATTTTATAAATAAAATTTAATTTCTAATTTTCAATTTCTAATTTCTAAACAATTCTTTAATTTCAAAATGATTCAATTTATTATTCATACAAGCTCTGCTTGTGCTTATTCAAACATTAAAAATTTAGTCATTGTTTGAAAATTGAAAATTAGAAATTGAAAATTTATCTGCTGAAAAGCAGATTACTTCTTAAGTACTTCCAGAAACGCTTTTTGCGGAATTTCTACTCTTCCCGATTGTTTTGCTCGACTCTTCCCTTTCTTTTGTTTCTCTAAAAGTTTTCTCTTTCGAGTAATGTCTCCTCCATACATTCCGGCCGTAACGTCTTTTCGAAATGGTCGAATATTTTCTCGAGCTAAAATTTTTCCACCAATAGCAGCTTGAATTTTAATTAAAAAGTTTTGGCGAGGAATAACATCTTTGAGTTTTTTGACCACCTTGTTACCAATCGCAACTGAATTTTTTCGATGAACAACTTGAGAAAAAGAATCCACCTTATCTTCGGCTACATAAATGTCTAGCTTCACCAAATCGGCGGGTTGATAATCGATCAGCTCGTAACTGAATGAAGCAAACCCGCTGGTAGCTGATTTAAGATTGTCGTGAAAATTAACAATAATGTCAGCTAACGGAGAATTAAATGATAGACTGAGTCTTTCGGCATCAATGTACTCGGTGGAAATATATTCTGAACGAGTAGACAATTGAATTAATTCCATCACGTCTCCAAGAAATTTAGAAGGCATCAAAATATCTAATTTCACTCGAGGCTCTCTAATCTCATCAATTTGAGTAGGATCAGGCATTTCAGCCGCCGAATAAATTTTGAATACTTCACCGGTAGTTTTTTTAATTTCGTAAACTACGCTGGGAGTAGTGATGACTGGTTCGAAACCAAATTCTCTTGAAAGTCGTTCTTTGATAATTTCCAAGTGCAAAACTCCTAAAAATCCGATTCGAAAACCTCGCCCCAGGGCCGGAGAACTCTCTCCTTCAAAAACCAAGGCAGCGTCATTAAGCTTCAACTTGTCAAGAGCGTCCCGCATTTGATTATAGTCTTCTCCTTCGGTCGGATAAAAGCTGGCGTACATCATTGGTTCAACTTCTTTATACCCAGATAAAGGCTCTACTTTCTTGTTTTCATAATCAGCCTTCAACGTGATAGTATCACCGACTCGACATTCATCGACACTTTTTAAACCCGTAGCAATATAGCCAATGTCTCCGGCTTTCAAAAATTCAGTTGGTTTAAAATCGGGGGAAAAATTACCGACTTCAATGCTGTGCGCTTTCTTGCCACTACTAATTAAATAAATATCGTCTTCTCTTTTTGTTTTTCCTTCAAAAATTCGGACAAAAGCTAAAACACCTTTGTAGGAATCGTATTTAGAATCGAAAATTAAAGCCTTTAGAGGTTTGTTTTCTCTCTGTTCAGGGGCGGGAATTCTGTCGATAACGGCTCGCATAACCTCTTCGACTCCTTCGCCGGTCTTTCCGCTGGCTAATAAAATTTCCTCTCCTTTACAACCCAATAAACTAACTATTTCAGCTTTGGTTTTTTCGACTTGAGCGTTAGGTAGATCAATCTTATTGACCACTGGAATAATTTCTAGGTCTTGCTCAAGCGCTTGATAAAGATTAGCTAAAGTTTGAGCCTGAACCCCTTGGGTACAATCTACTAATAAAATTGCGCCCTCGACTGCTTTTAAAGACCGGGAAACCTCGTAACCGAAATCGACGTGACCGGGGGTGTCGATGAGATTCAAGATGAACTCATCTCCAATTTTGAATTTTGAATTTTGAATTTTGATTGAATTATGAATGTCTGAATTTTGAATTTCTGAGTCTTTTTGGATTTGAGATTTTGAGCTTTGGTCTTGACTTGGATCGATTTGGAACAATTTGGATTTTGGATTTTTATAAATGTATTTCATGGTTACCGGTTGGAGCTTGATAGTAATTCCTCTTTCTCGTTCCAAATCCATAGTATCCAAAAGTTGTTCTTTCATATCTCGGTTTTCAATCGTTTGAGTCATTTCCAACATTCGATCGGCTAAAGTTGATTTGCCGTGATCGATGTGAGCAATTATACAAAAATTTCTAGTTTTATTCATAGTGGACTTTTGATATTCTTCAAATTATTATTAGCTACTTTTGTGTATATTTGAGTCGTTTCTAAATTTTTATGACCCAATAACTCTTGAATATATCTTATGTCAGTTCCATTTTCAAGTAAATGAGTGGCAAAACTATGCCGTAGACTATGGCAACTAGCAATTTTCTTGATCCTCGACTTTTTCAATGCATCTGAAAAGGCTTTTTGAACCGATCGTTTTGTTAACTTTCCTTTTCGGTTATTTTCAAAAACATACTTGCCAACTTTTTTATTCTTTACATATCTTTGCAAAATATCCGCCACTTTTTCCGACAAAACAGTGTTACGATCTTTGCGTCCCTTCCCTTGTTGCACTCGCAATAAATTATTTTCAAAATCAAAATCTTCTATTTTAACATTGATAATCTCTGAAATTCTTAACCCTGAGGAATACATCAAACCTAACATTAATTTATATTTCACATTTTGAATTTGAGTCAATATTTTTCTTACTTCATTCTTGGTTAGGACTGTTGGCAGTTTTTGCGATTTTTTAGTACGAAATAATTCTTTATTAACAAAAAATTTTCTTTGTAATATCTGAGTATAATAAAATTTGAAAGCGTTAATAGCAACATTTATAGTGGCATTAGCTAGATCTTTATTTTCCAAAAAGAACAAATACTCCTTGATATCATCAATATTTACTTTTTTGGGACTTTTCTTGTTGCGTTTTAGTAAATCTTTATTATAATAAAGATAAGCTTTAACAGTTTTTGGGCTAAACCCTCTAATCTTTAATTCTCGCTCGAGATTATAAATTGGATCTCGTTC
>DAOWHU010000086.1 GCA_030641245.1 bacterium | reverse complement strand
TTGTTTTTTGTTTATGTCTAGATTTATATTTAACTTATGTTTTGTCTATATTCAAAATGTCTAAAATTTCTGAGGGTTTGTCTATTAAAAAATCGGGGTTGTTTTTAAGCAAAATACCTTTGGCATTGTAGCCCCATGAAACTGCAACTATTTTTATACCGCTCTTACGAGCGGCTCCTATATCCCGAACCTCGTCCCCGATCAAAATAACTTCATCGTTTTTTAGATTGTATTTTCTTATTATTCTTTTGATCATAAGGTGCTTCGAAAAAAGCCCTGACCTAAAATGAATCGCCTTAAAAAATTTACCTATTTTTTTATTACTAAGAAATGTCTGAACATTTTTTCTAATATTAGAAGTTAACAAAATGAGCTTGATATCATTCTTCTCTAAGGCTTCAAAAATTTCTTCAAAATTTGGAAACATTTTAACTTTATCAAAATTCGCTCTCATTTGTTGAAAAATTTTATTGACCACAAGCGGAACTTGGTAATTGGGAATTTTGTAATATTTAAAAGCTTCGTTGGCCGACAAACCTTTAACGACCTCGCTTCTCTGCTGGCTAATTTCAGCCAAGCCTCTCTGCTTTAAAATATTATTAACGCTGGTCAAAAAAACGCCGAAAGAATCGGCGATAGTCCCATCGAAGTCAAAAATTATAAGTTTCGGTTGTCGGTTACTTTTTTTCATAATCGTCCAATTCCCCCTGGAAAAAGGCTATTGAAAAAGCGGAAATTGTAGCTCCATCCGCTATGGCATTTTTAGCAATCATTTTTTTTATTTGATTAACCGAATATTTTTCTATTTTAAAAACATCCTTATCTAATGGGTCTTTTCTGGGATTGTCAATTTTTTTGACGTCATGAGCAATAAAAACGTAGCCTTTCATATCAAGCATACCAATCCCCTCATCAAACCATCCTAGTTCCTTCCAGTCACTTGAAACCAAAGAAGTTTCTTCTTCTAACTCTCTTTTAGCAGCAAAAAGAGAATTTTGACCATCCGTGCAACCTGATGGTAATTCCAAAGAAATTCTATCAAGATTATAACGATGCTGTCTAACCATATAAACATTTCCGTCTGCATCAATTGGAATAATCACAGAAAAAGGAAGCTTTCTAACAACCGAGAACTGTCCTGGTTTACCACCGGGAGTAATCACTTCGTCCTTTTCCACTCGATAGTAGCCATCATAATTATGAGTTTCGATGGTTTTGACCTTTTTCCATTTTTTCATAACTATTTTTAAATAGCTCCTTGTTAACAATTACTCTCATAAACTAATTTATGAGAGTAAAAAAACCAACCCGCTTTTAGCCAAGCGAGATTACTCTCCATATTGCTTTTTATAATACTCTTGGTATTCACCTGATTTTATCTTCTGCCACCAATCTGGATTATTTTTATACCATTCGATCGTCTCTTTTAAGCCTTTCTCAAAAGCTATCTGAGGCTCCCAGCCAAGTTCAGACTTAGCTTTAGAAAAATCTATCGCATATCTTAGATCATGCCCTTTCCGATCTTCAATATACTCAATCTGATCTTTCTTCTTTCCCATAATTTCCAAAATCTTTTCTATAATTTCTAGATTAGTTTTTTCGGTATCTCCACCCAAGCAATAAGTTTCCCCTATTATTCCTTTTTCAATAATCATTTCCACTCCTCGATTATGATCATCAACATGAATCCAATCACGAATATTTTCTCCTGTTCCATAGATAGGAACTTTTTTGTTTTCAGCTAAATTAGTCGTAACAAGAGGAATGAGTTTTTCCGGAAATTGATAAGGCCCATAGTTATTAGAACAATTGGAAATCGTAATCGGTAATTTATGAGTATAGAAATAAGCTCTTGCCAAATGATCTGAAGCAGCCTTAGAAGCACTATAGGGACTTCTAGGATTATACGGAGTAAGTTCATCAAAAGGTTGTTCGTCGGCCTTTAGATGACCGAATACTTCGTCGGTAGAAATGTGGTGAAAACGAATTTTTCCGTTCTCCAAAGCGGCGTCTAACAAAACTCTGATCCCAACGACATTAGTCTGAATAAAACTACTACTATCTATGACTGACCGATCAACATGAGACTCAGCCGCAAAATTGACAATTAAATCAATTGGGTTATTCCGAATAGTTTCATTGACCAATTTTTCGTCACAAATATCACCATGAACAAATTTATAATTAACATTTTCCTCCAAGTCTTTAAGATTTTCTAAATTACCAGCATAGGTCAAAGCATCTAAATTAACTATTTTAATTTCTGAGTATTTTCCTAACATGAAACGAATAAAGTTTGAACCAATAAACCCTGCTCCTCCAGTTACTAAAATATTTTTATACTGCATACTAAAAATTTAATTCTAAATCTTTCAATTGTTTAAGTTGTTTATCCTTTTCCGATAAGATTGGATTTTTAATGGGCCAATCAATATTCAACTCTGAATCATTCCAAATAATTCCCAGGTCACATTCAGAAGTATAAAAATCATCCACCTTGTACATAAATTCAGTGTCTTCTTCCAAAGTACAAAAAGCGTGCGCAAATCCCTTGGGAATAAAAAGCATCGAACCCTTTTTTGCGCTTAATTCAAATCCTTGCCATTGTTTAAATGTCGAAGAATCTTTTCTAAGGTCAACAATCACATCATAGACTTTCCCTTTGGTTACCCGAACTAACTTAGACTGAGCATGGGGCTGACTTTGGAAATGCAAACCTCTCAAAACCCCTTTTTCAACCGACATAGAATGGTTATCCTGCACAAACTCAACCTCGATTCCATTTTCTTGAAAAACTTTTTTAGAATAAGACTCCACAAAAAATCCTCGCTCATCTTTAAAAAACTTAGGCTTGATCAAAACGGCATCTTGCAAATTAGTTTTTTGAAATTCCATATACAAAGGTTTAATTATTTTAGGTTGTCAGATTCGACGTTTTCGTATTTGGTTACTCTTCTGAGGGAAAAGACTTTTCGTTTAAGCAGTTTTATGAAATAGTCTAGTTCTTCAATTTTGAGAATCCGGCTGGCTAAATAGAACAGAGCAGAACCAGCTACGAGAGAAAGGATTGTCTGAGTTAAAACTCCAAGTAAAGTATACATATTTATTTGATATTGGAAAATAGAAAGATTGAAAGTTCCCAGAATAAAGGCAACTAGGTATTTAGTGGTTTGAATTCCAACCACCATAACAGAGGAGGCAATTATTACCCGCCAAGCTTTTCGAATAATTGATTTTTCGTTGAGATTGCCGATCTTTCTTCTTAAAATTATTAGAAGCAAAAACATATTAACCATAGTGGCAATCGAAAAAGCCCAGACTAAACCTGTTATTCCATATTCTCCAATCAATAATAGTGCCAGGGTAATATTGACCACTTCTGAAAATAGAGCGGTAAAAAATGGGATTTTGGTGTTATGAATAGCGTAAAAAGCTCTAGTTAGAAGCGGGAGCAAACTTTGGGCAAATAGCGATAGGGAGAAAATTCCGAGAGCTTGAAAAGTTAAAATGGTGTCGTTCCAGTCAAAGCGACCGGCTCCTAGAATTATTCGAACTAATTGAGCTCGAAGGGCAATAAAAATAATGGAGGTTGGAATAATGAAAAAAAGAATCTTTTCAAAAACAGTTGAAAAATTCGCCACAAATTCGCCTTTCTTATTTTGGGCCCAAGAACAAGAAAGAGTCGGAAAAGCAACAATAGCAAAAGAAATTCCGAATAAGCCCAAGGGAACACTTTGAATATTGTTAGCTAAACTGAAAATGGCCAAACTCCCTGATTCCAGAGTTGAAGCTAAAACGGTGATCACTAAAAGATTTATTTGGACAACCGCCAATCCCATCGTTCGAGGAACCATCAAGGTTAGTATCTCTTTTAAGTTTTTGTCTCTAAATTTGAAATCTAGCTTAAATTTAAAACCACATCGAATCACTTCGGGAATTTGAATTAAAAGATGCAATAATGCTCCCAAAACAACTCCATAACCTAACCCAGCTATTCCAAACATTTCAACAAAGAAAAGAACCCCGATTATAATACCAATATTATAGAAAACGGGGGCCAAGGAGTAGAAAAAGAATTTTTTATAGGAGTTTAGGATTCCACCTAAAATTCCGGAAAAGCCAAGCAGTAAAGGACTAATTAACATTATTCTGGTTAAAACCGCCACAGAGGCCTGTTTTTCTTCATTGAATCCAAAAGCAATCAGGGACACTAGGGTTGGAGTAAAGAAAAAAAGAATCGCGATAACCAATGTTAAGGCCAATCCAGCTAAAGAAAAAACCTTGTTGACTAACTTCCAGGCAGCAATTTCTTTCTGGCGTGAAATTAAAGAGGTAAAAACGGGAATAAAAGCAGCTGAAAGAGCCCCCAGAATCAAAAGATTGAAAATCAAATCGGGAATTTTAAAAGCAGCGTAATAAATATCTAGAGTATCACCAGCACCAAACTTGGAAGCTAAAATTCGATCTCGGACTAAACCTAAAAATCGACTAGCCAATCCTAGACTAGCCACTAAAAAAGCCGCATTCAAAATAGACTTAGTGGATTTTTCTCCATTTACAAAATATTCAGAAACTTTTTTAATCATTTTGTTTTTTTCTTTTAAAAATCTTTTAGCTTAGATATTCTCGAAACTTTCTTGTTTGAGGCTAGCACCGTTGAGCTTTCCATTTTTGAGTGCAATTTGAGAAAAATTTGAGCACCTAGCAAAGCGTATTGAATAATACGACGAGCGAGTAGCGGAAAATTTGACGAAAAAGTGCACCAAAAATGAAAATCTACTTAACCAGCTTTTTGCCGTATTCAAGCCATTCGACAAGCCCTATCTCCAAATTAAAAACATTCTTATATCCCAACTGATCCAACTGCTCAGACAAGAAATGGCTTCTGCTCCCACTTTGACAATAGAGAGCTAGTTTATCAGTTTTTTTGATTTTGGATTTTTCGAGCTCTTCGGTAAATCGAGTTGAAGGCATTAATTTAGCTCCTTTAATATAGCCTTGCTGAAACTCGTAGAGTTCCCTAACATCTATAATCCAAACATTTTTCTGCTGAGTTATTAATTTTTTAAAATCATCCGATGATAATTGTTTGACCGCCATTATTACCCGTTATTTCTTAGAGGCTTTCAGCTCCTCAATAAGCTTATCTGGGTCAATTCCGAACTCGGCTACTACGTCAGAAAGTTTTTCGAACCGAGCCGCCGCACAACCGACACACGGCAAACCATTCTTAGCGAAAATTTCAATCGCTTCAGGATAATTTTCAATCGTTTCTAGAATATTTGAATCCTTGTTTAATATAAATTTTTTGTCTTTCTTGTTGGGCATAATGTCTTATTATTAATTAATTCAGTTTTAATATCCAATAAATTCTTTCCGAGCCTCTAAATATTTTCGGTAACAATCGTAGTCTTCAAAATCTCGAAGTTGTTGTTTTTCGATTTCAGAAATTTCGGAAGACTCCCTAAAATTTGTATTCCCGTATTTGTCAAAAGCTTTTTTGATCTTCTGAAATTCTTGCCAATTATTTTGGGCTAATTCTTGCAAGGCATAATAATCTTCCTTCTCTTCTGGCCCCCTACATTCCTCAACTAACTGATCATATTTTATTTTTATTTTATCATGGTTTTCATCCATATAGTAGTTAAATTCAACTTTTTGTCTATCGGCGCTTATTTTTACAATACCATAGGATAATCGGGTATTTTTAAAAATTGGCGAAGGCAAAATAAAATGTTTTACTCCCCCGAAATCTCTTCGTCTTTCTTCTGGCGAGGCTTGCCGATGACCAGACAGAACTGCCAAAATTTTCTCCGAGTTTTCCAGAATGTTCTGTAATAGTTCTCCGTTATGAGTGTATATCTCCCCAGCTGGACCATCTTCATCGGCTATAGAAAAAATTGGTTGATGCGTCAATAAAATAACTTTTCCAGGAGCTTTTTCTAGTTCCTGCCTCAGCCATTCTAATTGACCCAAAGGGATTGAACCTGGAATGTAGTATTTTCCGGCATCGTAAGAAGATCCGTCTGGATTGAATTGCTGATCAAGAACAATAAAAGTGACTCCTTTCTCTTGAAAAACATACTGCTTGTCAGAAATCTTGTAAACATTTAAAACTTCTTGTTTGGTATTCGTCTGAACGTCGTGATTACCAATTACATAGTAAGTTTTTAGCGAATATTGATCAAAAAGTCTTTTGACCTCTCTGTGAAACCCTATCACTTCGTCATGACTCTTGTGAAAATTATCAATCATATCACCCGTGTTGACAATAAACTCAGCTTCTTTTTCAATCATTTTGGGGACAATTCTCTCAATAGCATCATCTCCGAGAGTGACTAATTTATCATCATGATTATTGTCCCCTAAATGAATATCGGTTATCCAGCCAAATATTATCTCATCTGAAAACTGAAGTTCCTTCTTTTTCTGAATATCCCGATTATCATTAAAGGAATCCTTTAAAACAAAAATTGCCCCTGACAACAAAGCTATTATTACTACCGTATAGATTATTTTTCTTCTGAATTTCCCAATCATAATCACTCTTCATTTATTTCATTAAGGCTTCTATTATCATTTCCGTCGCTTGATCTTCATCGAGACCTCGAGTCATAAGAGTTTCTAATTCTTTTTGATTGATCTTTCCGACTGAAGCTTCGTGAGTAACTCGGGCTTGATTATTGGTAACTTCTACGATTGGAACAGCTTTAGCAATTGAACCTTTACCAATCACAATTTCCTGGCAATCAATATGTCCAAGGCTGTCAGGAGCTTTGGCAAAAGTTTCACCTTGCATCCAAACTTTTCCGCCGTTTTTGGCGGCCGCTCGCATAGTTACTAAACTTCGACTGTTTTCTCCTTCAAGGTGAATGATGTCTGTTATTTTAACGTTGTCTTTTTTGCTAGTTCCGAAAACTTTAGTTTTAATATCAGTTCGGGCGTCTTTTTTCAAAAAAGCTTCTAGCTTTATTTCGACTTTTCCCACTGTCCCTTTAGTCAAATTAAAATCACTGTTAAATCGACCGCCTTCCCCAATTTCAACTTTTAAATCAGGCCTGACTGTTGCTCCAGATTTTTCGCCATGATAGTGTTGTTCGACATAGATAAATTTAGCGTTTTTACCAATTTTGAAAAACCCCTCCATTTCATGAAAATTATCTTCGGAATGAGGGAAACTACAGTGAGAATGAATTGTTACCTCAGAATTTTCTTCTAGGATAATTTCGGGATAAATGAATTGGGATTCTTTTTGACCTTTAAGTCCAAAACAAAAAAATAGTGGTTCTTTGATTTTTTGGTCCTTCTTGATTATGATTTTGGCTTCAACCCCTTTGTTGGTTTCTCGATAAGTAGCTTCGATGCCCTCCGGAAAAGATTCTGCTAAAACTTGATTTTGCTCAACATAAAATTTATTCTTATTTTTCAGCAATTCTGCCATCCCACACATTTTGGCGGTTTTTATAAAATCTTCTGGTAATTTTTCATTATTGTTTGATTTTTCGTTTTCGTTAACAATCATTAAACTACGATATTGATTAACTTCTCTCTGATGTAAATTATCTTTCTGACGGTTTGACCTTCAAGATGCTTTTTAATTTTTTCAGTTTCCTGACTAATTTTTTGAGCTTCTTCTTCAGCAATGTCTCGGGAAACTTCAATTCTGTCTCGAACCTTTCCGTTGATTTGAATTACTAGTTCGAACTGATCTTCTTGAATATTGTCCTTGTTGTAAGTCGACCATTTTTCTGCAAAAATAGATTTTTTCTTTTTCAGACTAAACCAGAATTCTTCAGCGATGTGAGGAGCCATCGGGGCAATTGTAATGGCTAAGGTTTCTTTAATTTTTTGAACTTGTTCCTGATTAAAATCAGCCGCGTTTTCTCGAACCCAATTAACAAACTCCATATATCTAGCTACGGCCGTATTGAAAGAAAGTTTTTCAATGTCTTCACCGATGACCTTGATGGTCTTGTCAACCATTTGAGTTTTTTTAACACCCTTTCCTACCCCGGATAATTCAAAAAAGGTGTACCAAAGTTTGTTCACAAATCGAGCCATTCCATCGGCTCCATTGTCTTGCCAATCTCCGCCTTGAGAAAAGTCGCCTAAAAATCTTAGATACAGTCGAACCGTGTCAGCCCCATATTTTTCTAACATTTCATCAGGGTTAATAACATTACCTTTAGACTTACTCATCTTAGCCCCGTCTTTGGTGATTAGACCATGACCGAAAAATCTTTTGTAAGGTTCTTCAAATTCGATGTATTTTAGATCGTTCAAAACCATTGTTATAAATCGAGAATATAGCAAATGCAAAACAGTGTGCTCCCTGCCACCAATGTAACTATCAACCGGCAACCATTTTTTGGAACGTTCTTTGTTGATGGCTTCATTGTCAAAATCGGTCGATGGATACCGAAGAAAATACCAAGCCGAATCTACAAAAGGATCGGAAACGTCGGTTTCTCTTTTGGCAGGTGCTCCGCAGTCTGGACAGATAGTATTCACAAACTCTTCGTTCTTGGCTAAAGGTCCTTTGCCTTTTCCTTCGGGTAAAAAATCTTCCATTTCTGGTAATTCTACTGGTAAATCTTTTTCTGGAACTGAGATAGGTTTGGCACCTTGCAAGCCTTCTCTTTGACCACATTTTTCACAGTAAATAATTGGAATGGGCGGTCCCCAATATCGTTGTCGAGAAACACACCAATCTCGTAATTTATAGTCGATCGCTTTTTTCCCGAGTTTTTTTCCTTCAAGCCATTCGATTATTTTCTGTTTGGCTTCGTCAGTTTTTAATCCATTTAAAAATTCAGAATTGATCACAGCTCCCTTCCCTGAAAAACACTCTTCTTTTATGCTCTTCGATTTTTCAACAATTTCCTTAACAACCTTAGTAATTTCTAAGCTATATTTTTTGGCAAACTCCCAATCACGTTTGTCATGAGCAGGCACGGCCATAATTGCTCCAGTCCCATAACCAGCCAAAACGTAGTCGGCAATCCAGATTGGGATTTTTTCTTGATTAACTGGATTAATAGCTTTAAGGCCTTTGATTTCTATTCCGGTCTTCTCTTTTTCTTCTTCTTTCCGCTCTTGTTCAGATTTCCGCTTAGCCTGCTTTACGTATTTTTCGACTTCCGCCCAGTTCTCAATTTCCTTTTTGTGTTGTTCTATCAGTTTATGTTCGGGCGCCAAAACCATATAAGTTGCACCGAAAAGAGTATCGGGGCGGGTAGTAAAAACTTCTAAAGCTGTACCGAAAAGAGCCTCTAGCTCTGGAACTTTTTTCACACCCTCGTCTTCCGACAAATGCCCTTTGTTTTTCAAAACTTGAAAATCGGATTCGGAGAAGTTTTTCCTGTAAAAATTTCTGATTTCCGCTGTAATCCAAGGATCTTTTTCTCCCAGAACAAACTGAATTGAACTAGCGTTGCTTTTCACCTTCTGAACATCTAATTTCCTGTCCTGAAATTTTTTGAAAACCTCAAGTCCTTCTGGGGAAATTTCTCCCTGAAACTGACCAAAATATTTAGCAGAAGAACTAAATCCTACCGGCGCCATTAGGACTAATTTTTTAAGTTGATACTTTTCTGCTAACTTAAGCGCCAAATGGCCACCCATACTGTGTCCTATAATAGAAAAATCTTTTAGCTTATTCTCTTTAATTTTAGCCTCAATAAATTCAAACCATTCTTCAAAAACTGGCGCATCAGCATTAGGGGCCTCAAAGGCTAAAACTCGATGCCCCAACTTTTCTAAATGTTTTTTAGTCTCTGGAATAAAACCTAGGTTGGCGGTATCTTCCCAGCCATGTAAAATCAAAACATCTTCTTTGCTTTTTGTTGAATGTTGATTATTGGATATTGGAAATTTTATGGTCGCCCCTTCTGATTTTCCAATCCAGTTTCGCTGATTGGTTTTTACGTCCTCAGACCAATCAATCCAATCCAAGTTCTTCAAAAGACGCTCTGCGTAATCAGTGATTTTGAAAAACCATTGCTTAAGCTCCTTTTTTTCAACTTGGCTATCACAACGTTCACATTGACCTTGAATAACCTGCTCGTCTGACAAAACAGTTTTGCAAGAAGGACACCAATTAACCTTGGCTTCTTTTTGATAAGCTAACCCTTTGTTAAAAAGTTGAAGGAACAACCACTGAGTCCATTTATAGTATTCAGGTTTGTAAGTTTCTACGGTTCGAGACCAATCATGCATATTACCCATTTGATGAAGTTGGCGATAAAAATTTTCTTCGCTTCTTTTAGAAACATTTTTAATGTGTTCACCGATTTTCATAGCATAATTTTCGCTGTGAATTCCAAAGCCATCCAATCCGATTGGCTCAAAAACATCGTAACCTTGCATTTTTTTGAAACGCCCATAAACATCTGCTCCAGTAAAAGCGTACATATTCCCCACGTGTAAACCTTCGGCGCTAGGATAAGGAAACATCATCAAATTATAAAAAGGCTTCTGGGCCTTATCAAGGCTGGGTTGGTAAAGTTTGTCGACTTCCCATTTTTCTCGCCACTTTTTTTCAATTTTTTTGAAGTTGTATTCTGGGATTTGTTTTTGGTCTGGCATAAATCTTTAAATTAAGCTTAACTTTTATTCTATTTAATTTCAACAATCTCCGCTTTGTCTAATTCTGTGTCATACGTCGCAACAGTAAGAGGCGCCCACATTGCTTTAGGCAAGAAAACACCAACCAAGGATCCGGGATTTACGACTAAGGTTTTTCCGACTTTTTCTATCTTGGAATGATGATCATGTCCAACACAAAAAACATCAAATAATTGAGATTCTTTTATCACTTCGATTAAATTTTTATCATTTCCATGAAATACTGCGATTCTCTTCCCTTCTATTGTTAGATCCAAAAATCTTTCGCTCAATTCTAATTCAAGATTTTGGAACTTATTCTGTAGCTGATATAAAAATTTTTGAATATCCGGATCGGCATTGCCTGTTACGCCTTTTATCGGGCAATTCAAAAATTCATACATTTGTAAAGTAAAAGGACTAGCCCAATCACCACAATGTAAAAGTAGCTCTATCTTCTTTTTATTAAAGATTTTAATTGCCTTATGCAAATGTCGCAAATTGTTATGAACATCTGAAATTATTCCTATAAGCATGGTTTTTCAAATTAGTGAACATACAGCTTGATTTTAGCGTAAAATGGAGATTGGTTCAAGAGGTTTTGTTTTGTTAAACATAAAAACATAATGAACGTTTATTGAACGTTTATTGACAAGAAGCTGTCAGTACGACTGGGTTTTAAATATCGATTTTAGCAATTGAATGATAGAGATCGGATAATTTATCGAATTCAATGATTTGGTGGGCATTTTTACGAAATTTAGTAAAGTCAAGATTTTTTTGGATAACTAGTATAATTCTCTTTTCTTGCTTTAAAACTTCTTTTAGTTCCAGTTCCATTCCGGTACTCTTTCCTTCTGATTTAATAAAAAACAAAATGGTATCATATTCTTCTAATTTTTGAAGACAATATCTATAAACATCATCAGAAGAAAATCCTTTGTCCTGAAAATACCCTTCTAAAAATAACGAGCAGAAAACATCATTGCCTTTAGATTCCAGGCTTTTCTTAATTTTGCTTAGTATTTTTTCTAACTCGTTAATATTTTCGTTGGTGAAACGGTAGGCTAAAAATATTTTCATATTCAGGTTGTTATCAAACAATTTTAAAAATCCGATGACTTACCTCTCGAAATATTTGTTTTCCTCTAAAAAATCTAGCAACTTATCAAAATCTTTTCTAATCTCAGGAAAATATTCAAAATACTTTGCTTTTTTTCTTATTAGCCAGTCCCTCCCTTCAGTTGTCCAGCCGTCCCATTTAGCCTCACAAGTTAATTGCTGAATAATGGGATCGAGAACGTCTATGGCTTTTACAAATTTTGACTCTATTGTTTCCTGTTTTTCAAACTCAAGAAAACAGTTCCAAAATTTTTCGTCTATATACTTAGGTAACGCTTTTTTAAGTTTTTTCGCAGCTGCCAGTTCCTTTTTAGATTTATCGAGATTCTCATTATGAGGACTTAGTTCTGTGTCACCAGCTTCTATTTCTACTAAATCGTGATATGTTATCAATTCGTATACCCTGGCTTTATCAAGCTGATAACTAGCTTTCAGCATAAAATAATCAGCCAGCAAAAGACAACTCCAAGTATGCTCTGCAGAGCTTTCTTTTCTTCCAGGCACTTTATTAGCTCGGTAGACAGACTTTAATTGATTAATTATTTTAAACTTCAATAATTCTTTCATGCTTTAAAAAATTGAGTTAGTAGCTCTCCTCAAGACTATGCCTGGCACTTTACCAAGCGCGTTTTCCTCGCTATCAGTTTCTTATTAAAATTTGTGTCTGGCATTAGTGCTTTTATTGTATACAATAGATGTACGAATGTCTATTCTGAAAACTAATTTTGGGAAAAACGAACTTGGTCACAAGTATTTTTTCTAACGAAAAAATCTTTCGACCCCGCCTCGCGGTGTTCGCCTTGCTCACCAAACTCACACAACGCTGCGACTTTCAAGTCCTGACAGAAGCAAAGCAGTTTGCTTCTTTCGGGTCCACGAAAAAAATCCGCTTACGCGGATTTTTTTTGTGGACCAGACAGGACTTGAACCCGCTACCTCCTCAGTGCAAATGAGGTGCTCTACCAGGTGAGCTACTGGCCCATGAATTTTCAATCGCTTTTCAAATCCTTGCACAAAAATTTTTAAGCAATTCTAAACAGGTGATATTTCGTTACGAAAATCAAAAATTTCAAGATAAATTATTTGAAACATTTACGATACCTATAGATATAGGTAGAGAAAATTTTCAGATAATTTAGCTGAGATTGTTGATTTGCAGTAGAAATTATCACTTGCTTAGAATTGCTAGCGGTGGGCATGCCAGGATTTGAACCTGGGATCTTTACATTATCAGTGTAACGCTTTAACCAACTAAGCCACATGCCCATGTGTAATTATCTTTTTAAATTAATAACTGCTTTCAAAATACTATTTCTAATTACTCTGCCAAACCCGGTTTTGTAAAACCTTTCTCTTTCCGTAGCGTCTCTTTTGCAAAAATATTTTTCAAAATAAATCAAATCAAAAGGTTTGTTTTCTTTCGACCATTTATTTGAACCATACTCGTGATCCTTTAATCTTTCCCGTGGATCCCTACCTGTCATTCCGGTATATATTTTATCATTTTTTAAACTTTTCAAAAAATATACGTAATACATTTTTTTTAAAACTACTAACCCCCGCCATAGGTGGGTCCGCCTTTGGCGGAAACTAAGCCACATGCCCATAATGAACAACAACAAAAAAGATTATACCAAAAATCGACATTTTGTCTAGAGTTTTAATCTTTTTTATTTTTCTTTTTGCCCCCTTTGTCATTTTTATGTAATTTCTTATAAACTTTCAGAGTTTCTTTGGCGCATTTTTTCCAAGAATATCTTTTAGCCACTCGATAGCCCTTTTTTACCAAATCAGCTTTCTTTTTTTTGTTTTCCGAGAGACTAGCCATTTTCAACGACAAACCCCTAATATCAAACGGATTAACAAACTCAACCGCTCCCTTGGTGACTTCTTTCAGAGAATCAATTTCAGAGACCAAGCAAGGGGTTTTGCAAGCCATCGCCTCAAGAACCGTCATACCTGAACTTTCGTACAAAGAAGGCATTACAAAGAACTGAGCTCGATTTAATAACTTTTTCAGACTCTCTCCGTCCACATACCCCAAAAAGATTACGTCTCTTTCTAATTCGAGATCTTTAACAAATTGTCTGTATTTATCCGCCAGCCAACCTTTTTTCCCACTAATAACTAATTGGTATTTGAAAAAATTGTTTTGTTTGATAAGCTGATTTTTAAATTCGCTAAAGGCTTCTAAAAGACGAGTAATATTCTTAATCGGATCAATCGTCCCCGTGAAAAGAATGTAGTCTTTTTTAATTCTATATTTCCGAGCCAAGTACTTATCAATTGTTCCAGGCAATTCTTTTCCTTTTTCGAAGAACCGTTCATCAATGCCATTTTGAATTACTTGAATTTTTTTACCATTTATTTTTAAATGTTTCTTCAGCTCGCTTACTCCTGTTTCTGAAACCACAATGGCGACGTTGGATTTCTTGGCCATAAAGCGCCGATTATATTTAGCCTTCAACCGATCCACTCGTGAAAATAAATCTGGCCATTGATAAACGCTTAGATTCTGAAAAGTACAAATTATTTTTCCCCTATAACTAAAGGGCACTCGAATATCTGGCGAAGTAACATGCAAAACATCCAGCTTCGCTTTTTGCAAAATAGACAACTCCATTAATTTGCTATAAAACCCTGGCAAATATTTCTTGTAATCCGACCACGGAAAATATCGAATTTCAACATTTTTGATTTTTTTGTTGGAAAATTTTTTTACATCTTTACGCCTGACTTTTGAATCGAAAAATAGCACATATTTATTACGCTTATCGATTTCCAATAAATGCCGAATTAATTGATAAGTATAATGTCCCACTCCTATTTCAGAGCTTTTTTTGGGACTCAAAATCATCCTGGCATCAATTCCAATTCGCATAAGATTGCAATTATTCTTACACCCTTATTATACCCTACTTCTCAAAAAATTGACAGTTTGGAGGATCCAAAATATAATAGTATAAATGCCTTTTTAGCGAATTATTTATGATGACTAAAACCAATGAAATTCAAAATTTCCAATAACTTGACCCATACCCCTGAAAATGTTCTTCGAACTTGCGGTTATCTTTCAATCTTCGATCAGAAATCTCAAAAATCTAGTTTCGTTCGAAAGATCACCGGGAATCGATATCCTCGTTTTCACCTCTATTTCAAAGAGACTAACAACGAATTAATTTTCGACTTACATCTCGATCAAAGCAAAACTGTTTATTCTGATCAAAAAGCTCATAATGCCGACTATGACAGCCCAGAGGTTAAACAAGAATTGGTTCGAATTTATCAAGAAGTTAAGAAAAATATTCCTGCTAAAAAAGAAGAAAATTCTCAGCCCAGCCAGCCTGAACAATCAGCAGAAAATAAAGAACATCCTAATTGGCTTTCCAAACTTTTTGGAAAAAAATAGATTTTTTCAAAAAAATATTTTCGATACTTAAAACCCTCGCCGAAGCGAGGGTTTTAAAAAGTATGTTCTAAAATCTAAAGTTATTCAGCTTTCTGAACATTGGAAGCATTTAAGCCTCGAGGTGTCTCAGTCAATTCGAATTCAACTTTATCACCTTCGTTAAGGTCATCATACTCCACACCTTCCAAAGAAGTAGCGTGGAAAAAGATTCCTTTTTCGTGTTCTTCAGTTTTGATAAAACCAAATCCCTTGTCTGTTAATTTTTCAATGACTCCTTGCATAACTATTGCATTTATTAAATAAACAACTCTAACAGAAAACCGACTCAATCCATTAAAAATTGTAAGAATTCACCTTTTAATGTCAGTGAATTCATTAGCACCATTCTTGCATAAACCCAAAAAATTGTCAATGGAATCGTTCTTTTTTAGTTTTTATTCTTGTTTTCAGCTTTCAATTATGCTAATCTTCAAATCTGGAAAAATAATATTAATTTTATTGCAACGGGAGGTGTAAAATGGAATTAATCGTAACGCGGACAGAAGCATTAATAATGTTTTTGTTCCTTATTTGGGCGTCTTATCCACTGTTTACTGGAACCAAAAAATCAGAACTTCAGAAACTAACCGCTTTTTTGGATTTTTGTCTTAGAAAAAGAGGAGAAAAAGGCTTGGAAAAAGGTCTTCAGGATTTATTTGCAGATTCTGACACAGTAAAAAAGAGCCCCGTATTCACCTCAAAAGTTTTTGCTCTTATCGAAAAGCAAATACAGGTTTATTCTGAATACGGAAAAATTTCCAAGGCCTGCCACCAAGAATTAATGGCGGTCCTTAAAACCGAAAAAGAAAAATTTGTATGACCGAGTTAGGTTGCAATAATTTCGAAAAGCCAAGGATTTTAAAAATTTCTTTGGCTTTTTGTTTTTGACATTTTCATACTCTAAAACATAAAATGTTGTCTATTATGGAAAAATGGTCCGGATTTAGGCAAAATTGGATGGATTTTAATGTTATTCCATTGTCTTAGTTTCACCATCTTCGTCCACCAGTTCCCAAGTATGGCGAAAAACGTTCTGACAAGTTTTTGCTAGGGAGATTCGAGGGTCAGCTCACTAAACTCATTCTGCGTTTGCCTTCGCAAACTTGAATTCGTTAAGTGGCTCCTCCCCGGGACTCAGCCCGCTCTCTTTAGTTGCTCGCCAGCTCTCAACACAGGGCTTCCGTCCGTTCAAATCCCTATTCCCGAACAGCAAAAAAGCCCATGAGGGCTTTAGCTGTTCGGGAATAGGGATTCGAACCCCAATTGACAGGATCAGAACCTGTTGTCCTACCATTAGACGATTCCCGAGAAACAACCATTATTGTATATTAAAAGAAACTGTTTGAAAAGATTAAAGATATGTTAAAATAAAACCACTAAAATAATGTTTATGAAAAAATCTTTTATATTTTTTCCAATAGCCATTGCCATTCTGATTTTGGCAGTTTTTCTGGTGAATAAAAAAGGAGAGGAATTAAGCCAGCCGGTTAATTTTATAGAAGCTACCCAACCAGTTGTTATGGATAATCCAGAATTGAATGAGTCTCCTAAGAAAACCGCTACTATTACCGACCAAGCTCTCGGGGATGAAGCTCCCCCTCCAAAACATACCAACGTCGTTCCTTTCACTTCTCAAGCTCCTTACGCTAAATGGGACCGACTTCACGATGAAGCCTGTGAGGAAGCTTCAATAATTATGGCCCATTATTATTTGACCAATCAAACCGAACTTGGAATGAAAGAAGCCGAGGCTGAAATTCAAAAAATGGTTACTTTTCAAAAAAGTTACTTTGGCTCTCACAAGAATTTGACGGCCAAGGAAATGATTGAATTGACTAAGGAATTTTATCAAGAAGAATATTATTTGGTTCAGTTGATTGAGCCGAAACCAGAAATTCTTGTGGAAACAAAAATAGGAAAAGAAGCAACTCCAAACCCTGAATTAACGAAGGAAAGTTTTGAGAATATAAAGAATAGCGATGAAAAGGAAAAGAATCCAGCTGAAAAAATGGATTTGATTTTTCAAGAAAAAATAAAGTATATGGTTAAGCAATTGTCCGAAGGCAGTATTTTTATTATTCCGGCGGCTGGTCAAGTTTTGGAAAATCCCTATTTTAGAAACGATGGACCTCTCTATCATGCCTTAGTTGTTGTGGGATATGACAACAAAAAGGAGGAATTTATCGTTAACGATCCCGGAACCCGTCGAGGAGAAGGCTTCCGATATTCTTATGAAAATCTTTGGGAATCTATTCGTGATTTTACGGGTAGAAAAGCCGACATTTTAGAGGGTGAGAAAAATGTGATTCTGGTGAAAAAAAATTCTGATCAAAATCAGAATTAGGATTTAGGATTTAGGATTTAGGATTTAGGATTTAGGATAAAAACCAGCTGGGGCTGGTTTTTTAAGTTTATTATGCACTTACACGTGTACTTACACATGTACGTACATGTGTAAGTACATTTGTAATGATGATATTTTTCTCTTCTCTTCAAAAACTCTATAGATACCTCAAAGGGTTGAAAATAAAAACCTAAGGTGATAGAATTATTCAAATTAGTCACGCAAGCACAACGCTTCTGTTAAATGGCAGAAGATGGCTGTCAGAAATCTGACGGCTCCTTTACAACCTAGGACTCCACTCGCGTCTGGGAGACCGGAAATTAACTTACGTGACTAATTTACGGAGGGTTTCAAGAAATCGAACCCTCCAATTTCTTTTAAAATTTAAATTGGAAGGAGGTGGTGAGATTGAACCACTGGAATGAATTACTGCGAATGGCTGATGATTGGGTCAATCTCGAGCCAGATCCCTTAGCAGATCTCGAAAAAAGTCTCTGGGTACTTCAATTTCGACAAGAAGTAGAAATAGAAAACCCAAAGGATGACTGGGATTTTGTTAAAAACAGCGAGCTAAGAGCTTTGAGTTGGCTGGCTCTTAAACTTAATTGTCCTGTGCGAAAACTAATGACAATTCTAGGAAGAATTAGGAGCGGAAGACTTTTTTATTGTCGACACCTTCGAAACAAATCGAATGGTGGAATCAGAACAATAGACGAACCGCCAGAAGATCTAAAAGCTATCCAAAAAAAGATTAAGGATAGAATGCTTTCAGAAATTTTTTTCCGGGAAGATGTTTACGGTTTTTCTCGAGGAAGTGCGGCAGGAGCATTAAAAAAACACCTTAAATCAAAATATTTTTTCATGCTCGATATCAAAGGTGCTTTCCCTTCAATAAACTCAAAAGTTATTTTGAAAATTTTGAGAAACAAAGATATTATTCTTCCGGAAAAACTCCAAAACATTGCTGATAGGCACCCAGGTTTTTTTTCTCAAAGAATTTCCAAAATCTTAGTGGAATTTTGCATCTTTCAGGACTACTTGCCTCAAGGTTCTCCCGCTAGTCCTCGATTGTTTGATATAGTCTTCTACATAGCCGATAGAAGATTGGCTAGGATGGCTCAGGAAAATAGGCTTGTCTACACTCGCTATGCTGACAATCTTTTTTTCTCTTCTAAAAAAAACACCTTTGGCAAATGGTTGAGAAATTTGATCAATATTGTTATCACTACTAGTTTTCTTGATTTTGAAATGTCTGTCGACTGTCACAAAATGAGAAAATACACTAATGCCAAAAAAGCAATTCGCTCATTGGGGCTAAACATTATCGATGAAAAACTGCACAACACTCGTCGGTTCAAACGTCGCCTCAAGCTCCACCTTCATCATCTTGATTGGCTCAAAAAAAATAGCCAAAACTACGAACATGAATATTTGAAGTTAATGGGGATGATGGGTTGGGTAATCCCAGAAACCCTTCCAAACAGCCTCTGGGAAAAAACGCTTCAAGCTAAAGAGACTTTACGCCCAAAGGAATAACCCTGGTTCAGAAACTGAGCACAGGGTTATTTTTATTTATCATGTACTTACACGTACACATGTACGTACATTTGAATGGTATTGTTTATTTCTTTTTGAAGATTGTGGCACAGCCGCCGGAGATTTTGAAGCCGGCGGATTTGGCTTCTGTTTCGGTACAAAAATAGCGCTCGCCCTTGGAGGGGTCAATCCTGGTTTGAGAATAGGAAGGACATTCCGGGAGAAAATAGATTTTTTCGCTAGTGTTTTGAGAAACGTTTCCTTTGATAACGCAATTTTCGTCAGTCGGATCAGCGTTGGTGGTTTTGGCGAAACCTTTTGGCAACTTCCCTGCGCACTCTTTCCAAGCTCCTAGCTTCTCTTCCTCGGCTTCGGTGCCAAACCTCGCTAAATAGGTTTTGAATCTGACATCTGGCAAAACAGGTTGAGCTTTAGCAAAACCTTTTTCAATCATATATTTTGCCACAATAATATTATCTTCATCTTCCGTCCCAGAAGAAACAAAAACGTGCCGCAAAAGTCGGCCAAAGCTATCTTCTCCAGAAACATCTTTTTCTAATTTAACTTTTTTGTCTTTCAATAAATTTTCTAAAGCCTTTTTACTCTCCTGATAAAAACATTCACCCCTTTCTGAGGTGGTCATATTCAAAACTCGAACGGTAATCGCTTTTCCGCTCTCGCCTTCAACTTCAAAAGTATCCCCATCCACCACTCGCAAAACCTCATGCAAATTATCTTCTACGCCTCCATAGTTTCCAGTCTTTACCAATTTGTATCCCGTCAACCCACCGGCCGCCATCAACAATGTTATAGCACCTACAATGGCGCTGGTCCTTGCCCCGTTAAATTTCTTCGAACTATTTAACCGGGGTTTTATCTTTGATTGTTTCTTTGTTTTCATTTTTATCTCAATTTAAATTCTATTGACAAAATACAAATAATGTATATAATAAGGGCATGAATACAAAAGGGATCCGAACGGTGTCTGTGCCTAAGGAGCCCTTTTTTTATTGGGCAAAATTATTCACTGCTTAATCTTCTTTTTAATATGCTTGTTCTCTAAATGATCAAAAAATTCTGTTCCTAATTTCTTATATAATGATGAAGCAAATTGTTTGTTGGGAAATAACACTTTTTTAAAACGTTTTTGCTCAACTAAAAAATCAACCATCATCTTATAATCGCCATCGCCAGAAACCAAAATGATTTTATCAAATTTCTTTTTTTCAAACATTTT
>DAOWHU010000074.1 GCA_030641245.1 bacterium | reverse complement strand
GAGACTGCTAAAAATAATTTAGCATGAGGATATTTTTTCAAAATTCTCATTAAAGGTTTTGTAATTGTCGCAAAATCTTTATTATGACTAATTGTTCCACTAAAATATCCGATTACCACTCTACTTTCTTCCTTTTTCCTCTTTTCGTTCAAAGTTTTACTCGCCCAAATAACATCTTCTTGAGAAAGCTTATTAGAAATAACAAAGACTTTTTTTCCTTCCCCTCTTAGTTTTTCTGCCAAGAAGTTTGTTGTGGTTGTGCAAACTTTAACGTAATCATCTTTAATAATTTCACCTCCCAGCCCATTTTTATACATTTTTTTCTCTAAATAATTCATCTCTTTATAATAATCCATCAATTTCAAAAATTTAGGATCATAAACTAAATCATCTGTTTCAAAAATAATCTCTTTTTTTTGTTTTTTAATTTTTCCTATCATTTTTTTCACCGATTCAGTGGCTACCGTTCTATGAAAAATAAAAACCTTAAATTCATCAGCAAATTCCAAGAGATCTGAATTATCTTGGGTCGCCACCGAACATTTGATTCCGTTTAAATTCAACTCTTCGGCCACATGATGAGCCCGATAAAGAGCACTGTCACCAACACCGTTGGTAACAATTAAAACATCTCCTGATTCAACTTTTTTATAGGCAATCTTCCAGGCACCCACAATTCTTTTAGCACCGTTCAAAAAGCCATCTCTTTTCAGAACGTTAATTGCTTTTCCCACTTTAATCAAAAATAGGCTCATCTTATATTAAATCATTAAAAATTTTAAATAATTTGTCTACTTCTTTTTCTTCAGATTCATTGTTTAGATTATACACCGTCTTAGAAAAAGACTTGTTTTTAAAAGAGCTTTTCAGTTCTGAAATGTTCTTGAGATAAAACCCTTTTCCGCCTAATCGTTCTTTGTTAAACTTATTATCAAAACAAATAACTGGCACCCCCCCAGCCATATAACTCATTAGTTTTCCGCTACTTTCAGTGCTTGATTTTTTAGGATCGATAGCTACATCAGCAAGTTTTAAAAAGAAAGGTAATGCAAAAAAACCAACCTCTTCTGCGAACCAAACCATATCCTGAGCCTCCTCCTTCTCAATCATTTTTTGATAAAATTCTCTCTTGCTACCACTACCATACAAAAGTAATTTCCAGCCATTCAATTTGTTTCTACTTTTCAAAAATTCTTCCAACAATTCTCGCACACCCTTACCTTCCTCCATCCCACCAGTATAGACAAGGACTTTTTCGCTACCTTTCCATCTTTTGATCTGATCTAATTCTTTTTTTATTTTTTTATCCAAATTTTTTTCAATATTTTTATCAAATAGATTCAAATCTATTCCATCTTTTACTACAAAAAGATCCTTCTTACTTTTAAATTTTTTACTAATCAGCTTTAGAGCATTTTCGCTACTCACAACCGTGACATTAGCTAAGTTAATCATTTTATTTGAAATCCAAACCAAAATATTCTTAACAATACTATTATTTTTTCCATTGTAGCTGCTTAATTCATTTTTCAAATCCCCTTGCAAATCAAGAATCACCGGAACATCACCATCCCCGGTTAAATATTTTGCCAACCAACCAATTGCCAACCCTTCGTATAAATGAGCATGAATAACGTCTGGCCTGTTTTTCTTGATTTCTTGAATGCACAACAAAAGCAACTTGAAATCAAGCCAAATTTTTCCCCAGGCAAACCCAGGAGAAGTCTTTCTGTACCAACTCACGTTACTGATTCTTTCTATTTCAAAATCACCAACATCTCTCCCTAGATGATAAGTACATAAAATATTTTTAACACCTTTTTTTTGAAGATATTTAGCCTCCAAAAAAATACGAATGTGACAACCTCTGTCCGAAAAATAGGGTGTGGCAGCTATTATTAAATTTTTCATAATTTAAAATTAAGATCTTTTTGGAGTTTGATGTTTTTACCATATTCAAAATACTACTATTTTACCTGTTAACTATAGCAACAAATGATTAAATTTAAAAGAAAAAGAAATCATTATTTAAATACTGATTTTTAGGTTATTCCAATAGTAACGTTAGAACAACATTGCCTGAACGTTCACGATAAAAAGTAAACTTTGTTAGAAACAGACACAGTAAAAGGATTAATACAATTTCAGCATTAATCCTTTTAAAAATAAACCTAGTTTCATTTTAAGCTTCCTCTGGCACCAATTGAGCATGAAAACGATCTAAGCCATCAAT
>DAOWHU010000005.1 GCA_030641245.1 bacterium | reverse complement strand
CTTTAATTGAAGTTTGAACTTTTGAATTTTGTAATTTATTTGCTCGCCTCGGTGTAGCTTTAGCGAGACGGGTTATTTGAAATTTTGAATTTGTAATTTGCTTGTATCCTTACGTCCTTGTATCTTGTATCCTTGCACTCACACTCCTTAATAAACCCGAACTGAGTGCGAAACCCCTCCCCATCCATTATCCCAAAACTTAATACCTCTATCAATCTTCAAGCTTCGGTTCCACTGATCATCTCCAAACAAAGCTCGTTCTACTCGCACAATTCCGTATTGATCATTTTCGTAAAATTTATTTTTACGATTCAAATCAATCAAGCCTTCTTTCCCTTCTGCTCCAACCTCTAAACCGCTTTTATCATTATCTCGAAAAGTATTATTTTTGATATACAACTCACTCTTATCAATTGTCACTCGAAGACCTACTCCATCATTACCCTTAACTCGATTCCCTTCAAAAATCCCCTCTGAGCCTTTTCCAAACTCTACCCCATCTCTATCATTATTATAAATCTCATTATTTTTAATCGAAAATTTCCGCTCCTCAGTATAAATTCCATCCCAGCCATTATGAGCAATTATACTATCCCGCACTTCCAAAATGGCACTATTTTTAGTCTTAGCTTCCTCGGCATAAATCCCGTCATCTTCGTTGTCGATAATCCGACAATCCCCAATGTAAACCTTGCTTCCATCGTTAACCAAAACACCATACTGACCATCCTTGAGAGTTACTCCTCGAATTTCAGTATTATCATACATCTTAATTACTGGATCATCGTCATCATCGGCTTTTATCTCAACGTCGTCTCGATCGCTCCCTTGCAATTCTACACCTTCCCAAAGCTTAAGATTCTCTTCATAATCACCTTTTCTAACGTAAACATCTTTGTTTTCGTCTCTAGCTTCATCGATGGCATCTTGAATTTTCTCAAATGGATGAGAAGAACTTCCATCCTCAGTTCCCGAAGCATCATCATCCACATAAATAAGATCGGAATCCGCTCCGACTCCCAAAGTTATCCAGCTAAATATCAGGACTAAAACTATAATCAAACCTCCCAAAAGTTTTAAATTTAATTTTTTCATGATATAATAGTTAGTTTAAATCAACCTTAATAGTCCCTCATTCTAGCAAAGAAAAACCAAAAGGTCAACAAAAAAGCCCCTTGAAACTAATTTTGAACTTTTAAGCAACAACTAAATAAACGCAAGCAAAGCTTGCGTAATTAAAGAATTAAACAATTCGAAATTGATTCAAAATTCAAAATTTATTTTTCTTCGCCTGCCCCGTCTAACAATTCCTCCAACTAAGGTTTGTTGTTTGACTGGGGTTTTCTCCCCTTCAGAAAAATACCATATTCCACCCCACTTCCTCCTACTCCCCCCAACAAAAACCACAGATATTCTCGGCAACTATCAAAATACCACCAAAATATTACCATCGCAACCATCATCGCCACTTGCCATCGCCACGGAATATCCTCACTTTCTTTGTTTTCCTTAGTGAAAGTGAGCTTATAAAACACCGCTAAATATCCTGCTAAAATCAAAGCCCAAACCCACCAAGGCCAACTACTACACTGATCTTGCATCCCTGCAATTTGAGCATCGTTTCCCCCAATAATAACTTCTTCAGGTTTTGCCGTAGTTTCCTCTCCCTCAACTACTGGAGGTTCTTCTTCGCCAGTCACAATTCGCCCTTCATCAGTTAAAATTTGCTCTTCTGTTCTATCGTCAGTCTCTTCGGCTTCAATTAAAAATTCAATATCAAACTTAGTTTCTAACCCTTGATATTCATTACCCGCATCTTTATCAAATTTTACCTTAATCCGATACTCTTTCCCTTTGGTAGCACTCAGCTTATCCACATACAATTCCTCGTCATCGGCCTTATTAAGATCGTAACGGTCCCCAAAGCCACCGATTCGATAACTACCCCCATCTACTCGAATTACATAAAGCTTCAACTGCCCGGCTAATTTTTTATCTCCATTAACATCAAAAGTAAAAAACAAATTCACATCGTCAGTCGTGCTGTCGTTTTCCACCCGAATAGTTTCCGAAGTTTCCCAACCCGGCATAATGTTATCCTCACTAAAAATTTTATTCCCATTTATATTCGTTCCTACTGGATACTCCACGTCAATTTTATCATCCGCTCTAGCTACATTCAAACATCCCAAAAAGCTCACTGCCAAAATAGCCATTAAAAATCCCACTGATTTTATGATTTTCTTGATCTTGTTAATCATTTCAATATTAAAAATTTTATACTATATACTCTATACTAGATACTATTTCTTCTTCCTTCGCTTCCTCATCCGCCTCTGCTGTGTCCGCCTCTGGAGGAGGATTCGTTTCTTCTTCATTTTCTTCGCTTCCCTGCCTCGGCGTAGTTTCAACGGAGACGGGTTCTTCCTCTATTGCTATTTCCTCAGTTTCCTCGCCTGCTGTTTCTTTAGTTTCTTCTTCATTTCCTTCGCTTCCCTGCCTCGGCGTAGTTTCAACGGAGACGGGTTCTTCCTCTATTGCTATTTCCTCAGTTTCCTCGCCTGCTGTTTCTTTAGTTTCTTCTTCATTT
>DAOWHU010000002.1 GCA_030641245.1 bacterium | reverse complement strand
TTGTTTCAACTATTCCGGTGTGACTCGTACCTAAAAGCTTCGCTCGTTCTGACATAACTTCTTCAAATTGCCGCTCCATCTCCTTTCTTGCTGCTACTAATTTCACGTTAATTGAGTTTCTCAAAGCCTCTTTAGCGTCTTTCAAAAAACAAGTTATTGATCCAATTAATTTGTCGCTGTCGAAAATCAGCCAAGTTTTTTGATTAAGCGTATTGATTAAATTCGATTTCAGGTATTTTTGAGTAGCAGGATTATTGAAGATTTCTTTTGAAAAACAATCTGCAGTTAATCCAATATTTTCCTTTGTATAAGCGTGTTGATAAGTTTGTTGCAACAAATCAGTATACTGTTCAAGGTCTTTTGGTTTTGATTCTCTGATTATTGTATCCATCGTTTTGAGTTTAAATTTTTTTTAATTCTAAAAAACCGCCTCGGACCGGATGTTTTTCCATCGCCTCTTTAAGTAAATCTATATCAACCTCTCTCCATTTTTTTTGATTGGAAGATGGATCGATTAATCTGATGATATTTCTTTCTGGGTAAATTTGATCTACCACGCAAGTATGACCGTTGTTTGTCCCGTCTTTTTTTAATATTCCATGATTGAAGGAAATTAAACAATCTCGGTCTTCTTCGATAAAATTTTCAACAAAATCAATAAATTTTTTTTTGTCTCTAAATTTTTTGATTGGATGAATAATCATTTCCAACGAAATGCCTAGTTTTTTGAAGGCAGTATTTGGTTCATATTCTTTTTTGTAAATTTGCGACCCGAAACCTGATGGGGGCTCTTCTCCCACTCGAGCGTTCCAAAATAATTTTCCTCGCTCTTCGTCAACAGTTAGTCCGAGATAAAAACCTAAAAGCTCTTGGGAAATCAAAGGTATTCCGAGTTTATACATCACAGTTAAAATGCTAGTTGGCACACAACAAGATTTCTGTTGAGTAAATGGAACGTATCTACTATCTTTGGGAATAATCTCTTTCATATTTTTATTAAAAATTAATTACTAAGAAATATCGCTTTGGGGTTTGAATTCTGGAGAGTGAACTAGAAAGTATTTCATTTTACCGTTCATATTGTAGGGAGTGTTTTTAGGAACAAAGACTAAATCATTGGGAACGACTTGACGTTCTTCTCCGTCAACAATAAATTTTCCTGACCCCTCTAGAACAAAATAGATTCGGTCCTCTCTCGGGGATTTTGTCTCGCCATGATCTCCATCAATTTCTATTAGGGAACCACTGAAATTTTTATTCATTTTGTATTCAGCAATTTTCATATTTCTGACTTCTTTTTTGTTGGTATCCTTGTGTTTTATAAACATCTCCTTTTTCTTTACTTTAATCATTCTTCGTAAATTTCACTAATTCTTCCCAAATCGCATCAGCGATTTCGATTTCTCCGGTCTCTTCGACTTCTCTGGTTTTTGCGTCACCCTGCTCGCCGGGCAAATAAACCTTTTGACCTGAAAATGGTTTGGCTGATTTCATTGACTCAACTAGCTCGGTAGAGCGTTTCATAAATTCTTCCTTACCAGCCAATAAACCTGGATCAATCGCCATCACAAATGTTCCTGCCCCATCGTCTTCATTAAAACCTGGAATTCCAGCCATCGAAAAAGGACCACCCAAAAGTTGAACTAACAGAGACAACCCAAATCCTTTGTGTTTTGCAAAAGTCGACACAGAACCATCCAGAACATCGGCAGAATTGGTGCTTGGATTGCCATCCTTATCAAAGCCGATTCCTTCTGGTAACTTCTCTCCTTTGAGCTTGGCTTCTATTATTCCAAAATAGGCCATCGCAGCAGTGGCATTATCAAAAACGACTTCACCGCCGTTGTAAGGAAAGGCATAGGAAAGCGGATTGGTTCCCAATTTTGGTTCAGCCGAACCACTCGGTGCGACAAAGGCAAACGACCCATTCCCCACGCAAACCAGCCCGATAAAACCAGCTTTGGCAATCTGCTTTGAAAAATACCCAATAGCTCCCGAGGAGCTGTGAGTGTGGTTAAGCCCAACAATTCCAACGCCGTGCTTAGACACCAAATCAACCGCCATTTCTGAAGCTTTAGCAGTTGAAGCCATCGAATGACCTCCGGAAACCAGAGCTCCACACTTGTTCTCTGAAACTACTCTGAATTTTTCAACATCGCTAGCCTTTGGTACTCCACCTGTAGCAATTTTAGTAATTCCTTGGTTATTGTCTCTCATCTGAGCATACAAAAGCACCTCGGCTATTTTCTGAGCATCATCACCTTCGTAACCCAGCTTTTCAACACCTTCCAAAACCTTGTCTCTGAGTTTTTGCGTCTTAACTTTCATTGTTTAAGTTTACTTTTTACAACCACTCCTTAGATTAACTGTTATTATAGCATTTTAGTTAAAGTGAATTAACAAAATCATATTGAGCCTCCGCATCTTCATCAAGTTCGCCAATTTTTCGAAAAGTTCCACTCCCAAAACTTCGTTCTATTAACTTTCCGATCGGCAAAATATTTCCCGTCATCATTCCTTTGGCAAAAATTTCAAAAACTTCTTCTGAATCCTTAAATTTGTTTAGATTTTTCTCCAAGATTTTTTCAATTAATTTATCCAACATCTGCCGTTCTTTTTTATAACTAAAAAATTCGCCCTTAAATTCCTTTCCAAAATCTGGAAAATACTCTTCTGCTTCATCGAGTCCCACCGCTTTAGCCATTTCTTCTTTCTTTTTTTTATTAACTTTATTAAATTTACAATCTTCTAATTTTCCATAATAAACCTCGTCGCTAATAGCTGCCCCTGTTAAATTATCATAGGATTTAACATGCTCTTTCAAAGCTTCTTTCGTCGCCTCCGCTTCCTTTTCGATCAAAGGATTCTTCTCTTGAGCTTTCAAAAACCTTTTTGTTATTTTCTCGGTAACTGCCTCGTTAAGATTAGAAAATAAAAGTCTTTCTCCATCTCTCGTAGTAGTAGTTAAGCCAACTCGATAATTCGTTAATTCTAGATTATTTTTATCGTCTTCCATTACCTGCAAAGAAGTATAGGACTTAAAATGTAGCATTTCATGAAACGATGTGTGCATAAAATCCGTTTTCGATGAGCATTCTTTCATTACAAAACATTGTTGCCCCGGAATATTACCGCCACTTTCACCACTCCCCCCTATCCATTTTTCTTTAAGAATGACATGCGCATTCTTGGCAAGCACATTTAAATCAGACAAACCATATTTTCGTCTTATTCCATTTGTAGCCTGATTCACAAAATCAAGTATTTGTATCTCCTCTGTCGTTTTCTCTTTTTCTGAATCCTTTAAATTACCAACATATGGAAGATTTTCAAGATCTTGCTTCTTGAAAACGTCTTCCATCTTATTCAAAATTCTTTTTTTTGCATCTTCAGGCGCTTTACCAACTATTCGATCGATTGATGAAAATTTTTCCATCTTTTTATTTTTGAAATTAAATTAACACTTTCAAAGAAGGAACTCCTTAAATTAACTTCCATTATAGCATTTTTAGTTTTGAATACCAGTTACTTCCAGTAAAAGTGAGGCTGGTGGGAAATTTTTAAGTATAAAAAAAGTACGACGAGAGAGTGGCGGAAGAAGGGACTAAGTTTGAATGCAATTTCGTAGTGAAATTTAAAATTTTTGAGATAAATTATTCAAATAATTTTTGAAGCACTGGCCATAGTCAATGTAAGAAAATTTTTGTATAATTTAGCCAAAAATTTTAGATTGAATAGAAAGAGTATTTGAAGTTAGTCCCACAACAAAGAAGTTTCCCAAGTCTTAACGCCCCCGCTTCCTGCGGATGATGAAAATGTATTTGGTAATTTCAATCAGGGAAATATTAGTAAAAATTATCCCTCCCAAAATCAACCAACCCTTCAAATCAATCGGAACGGTTTTAATCAAAACCTGAAGAAAAGGAACATAGATAGTGGACAGGAAGGCTACCACAACAAAAATTGAAGCACTATTTAGCCATTTGTTATTAAATAAATCAATCTGCCAAATATTCCGATTCAAGTCTTTAAAGGAGTAAATCACAAAAGCAGTATCAAGGGCAAAGAAACCAAACATTAAAGTTCTGACGTAGGCTAAATCCCAACCTAATCTTACCCATAGCAACCAAAACATAAATAAGATAATGAATTGCTCAATTATTCCGACCACAAATATCAGAATTTTCATTTCTTTAGTGAGAAGACTGGTTTTAATGGTTTCAGCTTTCTTTTTCATTATGCCCTTCTCTGGCGGTTCAAAGGCATAGGCAATGGTTGGAAGAGTGTCTTCAATAAAATTATTCCACAAAATTTGAACTGGTAAAATCGGCAAAGGCCAACCGAAAACGACTTTCGCTACTCCCACCACAATAATTGAGGCAAAGGAATCACTTAGAACATAGGCGATGGATTTTCTCAAATTGTTTAAAATTGTTCGTCCTTCAGCGACCGCTTCAATAATAATGTCGAAGCTGTCGTTTAATAAAACTAGATCGGAAGCTTCTTTGGCAATTTCGGTTCCAGAACCAACTGCGATGCCAATGTCGGCTTGTTTGATAGCGGGGGCATCGTTGACACCATCTCCAACCATTGCCACCACCTTTCCGTTTTTCTGCCAAGCGTTTACGATTCGAATTTTATGCCGAGGTTCAGCTCGAACATAAATTTTAAAGTTGTGAACAGTTTTTTTGAGTTGACTTTCACTCATTCCATCCAAATCTCGTCCTTCCAAAACTTGATGAGCACCAACTTGAATGCCAGCTTCTTGGGCAATAAATAAAGCGGTTTTAGTTTGATCTCCAGTAATTATA
The DNA here is from genome assembly GCA_030641245.1 of bacterium. Taxonomy (GTDB): domain Bacteria; phylum Patescibacteriota; class Minisyncoccia; order Moranbacterales; family DUUL01; genus UBA2773. The sequence goes on along the minus strand of DAOWHU010000002.1, from coordinate 5,219 downwards.
ATAGGTTCAATTCCGGCTCGTCGAGTTTTATCAATCGCTTTTTTGATTCCTTCTCTTAGAGGATCTTTTAAACCCGCTAACCCAACAAAAGTTAGGCCCTTAGTTTGCTCTCGAAGAGCTTTGGGATTTTCTGGAATTTTTTTAATTTCTTTGTAGGCCAAGCCAACAATCCGCAAGCCTTGCTCGGCTAATTTTTCAGACTTCTCTTGCCAGCCAGCTTTGTTGATGGATCGTTCTAAAAGTTTTTCGGGAGCACCGACAGCGTAAATAAAAAGTTTCTGGTTTTCTCTGATTAAGCTAGCTTGAAATTTATGGTGAAAATCAAAAGAAAGTTTGAGGATTTCTTGGGATTTCTCAGCAAAAGATATTCCGAATATCTTTTTCTTGGCTCCCATTAAAAATAGGGCTTTGTCAGTTGGAGCGCCGTTGATTATCCAGTCGTCGAATTTTTCATCGGGATTTTCAACATAAGCTTCGTTGCAAATAACCCCAATTTTAGTAGCCAAGATTTTGTTGTCAGCTATTAATTGATCTAATTCCATTTTGCCTTGAGTCAAAGTTTTGGTTTTATCAAAACAAATAACCGAAGCTGAACCTAGAGTTTCAATGGAATTCATTTTCCGAACTAGCCCTTTTTTCCGTAATAATCTTTCCATCCCAATTGCCAGAATAACCGTCACTACGATTGGCAAAGACTCTGGAACTCCTCCTACTGCGATCGCTACGGCGGCCTCAAAGGTTTCTAGAGGACTATCGCCTCTTAGTAGTCCTCCTACAAATAAAACGCCTACTAAGGCAACCACAATAGCCCCGATAAATCTTCCTAGTTTTGCTATTTTTTTCTGCAAAGGACTCTTGAGTTCCTCTGTTTCTTTCAATAAAAAAGCAATATCACCTACTTGGGTTGACTCACCCACCGCTGTTACTAAGGCCGATCCCTTTCCAGCCTCTACTAAACTCCCCATATAAACCATATTTTCTCGGTCGGCCAGCTGAGTTTCTTCGGAAAGTTTTCGAGTGACTTTAGGGGAAGTTTCTGACTCACCGGTTAAGATAGCTTCGGAGATTTGTAAATTTTCTGAAAAAATTACTCGTCCATCAGCCGGAACTTTATCGCCAGTCCGTAAAATAATTAAATCGCCTACCACTAAATCCTCTTGCAAAACTTCCTTTTTGTGTCCCCCTCGAATAACGGTAGCGGTGGTTTTTAAGGCGGAATGAAGTTTAGCAAAAACTCGAGAGACTTTCATTTCCTCGCCGAATCCAAAAAAAGCATTGGCTAAAACTGATAAGCCGATCACGATAGAATCGGTGTATTCCTTCATCATAAAGGTTACGATGGAGGCAAAAATAAGAAGATAAATTAAAGGGCTATTGAATTGGCTTAAAAAAGTTTTGACTAAGGAAAACTTTTTAGCCTTAATCATTTTGTTCTGCCCGTAATTCTTTTTTCTAAAATCAACTTCATTTTTATTAACTCCTTGCTTTACGTCAGAACCCAACAAAGACACGGCTTCTTTGACGGAAATATTGTGCCATAAAGTTTTGTTGAGTTGTTCTTTGTTTTTCATTTTTTATTTTAAAAAATTTTGAAGGTTTTAATTTTGCAGTATTAAATCTATTTTAGCAAAACTTGGTAATAAAGAAAGCCCCAAGAAATTTTGAACGAGAAAACCGAAGTTGGTATGGTTAACCAACTCCGGTTTTAAAGACTCTCGCAATTTCTACCACTGTTCCACCTGGACTAAAAGAACTTTACATTTCTGGTCAACACTTTCCCACAAATCGTCCAAAACAGTGGAATCATTTCCATAGCCGTTGACAAAATCACAGATTTCCTCAGTTATCTTTCGCAATTTAATCCTTTCTTGTATTAGCTCTATGATTTTTCCAGTAGCCGTTTGAAAAGCCCGACTTCTATTGTTGAACATTTCAGTCAAATGATTGAGATTGTCTTCCTGCACATTTGACTTCTTTAAAAGTATTGCTTTTTCTTTTCCGGCTTTTGTTAATTTTGTTTGGAGTGTCTTTCTCTTCTTCTCTGAAGATTCCAACATTTTCAAGGCCTCTTCAAGGTCGTCCTTTAGCTCTTTAATTTCCCTTTCAAATTTTTTTGTCTTACTGGTTCCTAAACTTTTTTTCTTTTTCATAAACCCTGCCTCCCTTTTAAAAGATCTTTATTGTTGCAGTGTGCTATCCCTAGTATACAGTATTTAGCGTTTACTATATAGTATTTAGCACAAAAAATTTTCACTACCATACAACAGTGTACGATAGTAAAGATATTTCGTCTTCATGCACTAGTATATGAAGGCGAAGTTTCTGGAAATTTTTAATTCTGTAGTTTAAAAACAGGATCCTCTACGATTCGTAGATGACCCTGTCTAAAAAATACTTCAAGCAGATAACGTGACTCTGTCAGAGCCGTCTACCGCCATTTTTGGAAAGCAAACCTCTTCTAAGATGATGCTATTGACAATACTTATGTGAGCTGCTTTTTTGGCGCTTGGTATATCAGAAACAAGAACTTTATCATCTTGCTTTCTGACTGCGTTCAAGGCAATTTTCTCGGCACTCTTCATTGTAAGCCCTGCTACTATTAATGCTTTTTTGCATTCTTTAGGCTCAAGAATTTTAGCAAAGAAAACAATTAACGACACTTTAACTTGTCTATCTACAAAATCTTGATACTTTGGAATACCCCCAAAAGACTCTGGAGCGATAGTTCTAAAAGCATTAAGGCTTCTTCGCACTCATTTACCTCTAGTACTCCCGAGAAAAGCCTTGACTCTCTCCAGGAAAGATTGGTTGACTTCAGACCTGATCTTTTTCTCTTTTTCTTCAGGAACAAAGCCCGACATCCTTAAAGCTTCAATCAAATGCCAAATTTTTCTTTTGTTCAATGAATAAACTATCTTCATTCTACCTCCCAACAGAAAAAAGTTAAAAAACAAAAAACAATCTTGCCAAATATTTTAAATAACTCATGTTAGTATTTAACCATAATAATGGTAAAAATGCAATGAATTTCGGTAAAAAATTCTACCATTCATTGATGAGTGGTAGAAAATAAAAGATTTTTTTCACTCCCATGCTCCAGTATATGGGAGCGGGGGGGAAATTGAAGTTTTTTTGATGGAGTTTAGAGTTCATTGGGGCCGATCAATGCGAAAGATATTTGAAATAACTTCGTCTCCCTTAGTTTGCCTTTTAAAATTTAATTTAAATTTTTCCATTTTTTAAAATTAGTTAAAAAAAGTTATGTTTTAATTATAGCGCAGGCTTTGTGTAATTCTTTTAAGTTATACCGAGACATTTGATTTCTAGCAAAAAAATTGATAGTATTAAATTTAAGTCTAATCCAAATAAAATTTTAATAGGGGGCAGCATGTCAGAAGAACTAATTGGACTGGTGTGTTTATTTGCTTTCATTGCATGTCAACTGGATGATAAATTTGATATATTTAAAAAAATAGACCGATTTTTAAAAAGAATCACAGAAAGGAAGTAGGCTATGATTCAAAAGAAGAAGAGACTATTTTCAAATAGTTTCATTCATAAGAAAGCCAGGTAATTTAATAAATTTACTCGGTTTTTTGCATAAAAAAGACAAGAAAAACAAAAACCGGTGATTGCTATTTAGCAAAAACCGGTTTTTATCAACATATTGTGTTTTTTAGAATTCACTTGTCTTCCTTCATTTCCGAAAGAGATTCTCTTCCGGCAAGAGGTAGAAGTAAATACGGCAAAAGAGCAATACAAATCCAAAATATTATTTCTTCTAATGGAAACCAAGAAAAAATAAGAATAATCAGCAGAAAATAAATGGGGTACATTTTATGTCCCTTAATCTTGGGCCAACCCTTGATTGAACGCGAATCAATTTTTCCTTGGTCGTCAAAATAGATAATCTGAGCAAATAATAAATGTAACCCGAAAGTTAAACTCACAAAAGTTAAACCCAGTAGAAAAAAGAACGGCCAAACGATACAAATCATGAAAATTAGTTTTGGAACAAATTTCCAAACATTAATTTCTTTTCTAAACCGAGTGGCAAAATTGGGACCCTCTCCAATTTTATATAACAAAGAACGCCTTCTAAATCTCATAAACACCTCCCGTTGCTTTTGAAAAATTTTAATAAATAATCACCCTAGTATAGTGGCATGATTGAGGATCTTAGTCAAACAAAAAACCGCTTTCGCGAAGACAGACTTGATCAGGAATATTTCTTCTGATGGAGAAATTTCATGACCTTGCCTCGCGATTTTCAAGTCCTGACAAAAGTGAAACTGTTCACTTTCTCCAGGCGTACAAAAAAACCGCTTTCGCGGTTTTTAGTTGTACGCCTGGCAGGACTTGAACCCACAACCTCCTGGTCCGAAGCCAGGCGCTCTATCCAGTTGAGCTACAGGCGCAGAAAAATCTGCGTGTGTATTTTTTTTATGAACTTTTTGGATTCGGTGACAGCTCACTAAATTTGTGCTTCGCTTTCAGCTCGCACTCATTAAGTGGCTCCTCCCCGAGCTCGCCAGACTTTCCTTAATTCCTCGCTAGCTCGGAATAAACTGGCTCCGCTTTTCGAATCCTGTAGTGTCTAAAAATATCTACGATATTTTTGTGGACGCTACAGGATTCGAACCTGTGGCCTTTTGGGTGTAAACCAAACGCTCTAACCAACTGAGCTAAGCGTCCATAAATGGTATTGTAATGGTTTTTTTGAAAAAAATCAATGGTGTATAGAGGGAATTTGGGGTCGAGTTGCTAAATTCAAACGTCGCTTTCAGCTCGTTTTCATTAAGCACTTCCTCCCCGGGACTCGGCCCACTCTCTATGGTCGCTCGCCAGCTCTCAACTTGGGGCCTCCGTCCTTCAAATCCCTCTGCGCGTAAGCAGAAAAACCTGAAGGTTTTTTCTGGTGCGCGCAGAGGGATTTGAACCCCCGACCGTCGGCTTAAGAGGCCGCTGCTCTACCAACTGAGCTATGCGCGCATAAAAAAGATATTAACTGAAAATACCTTTTTAGTCAATCTAATTCTCGACCAGCCTTACTATTTCCTCCGCTAATTTGTCGGAATCGTGGCGAATTAGAGAGCGAATTTCAGAAATTGAATCAGCTTTATTGGGTTGAGCTTGAACTTGGCTAAGAACGTCAACTTTTTGAATCTGATAACTTTTATCAAGTCCTTTCCCATTTAGTTTAACTAAACTTTCTCCAT
>DAOWHU010000060.1 GCA_030641245.1 bacterium | reverse complement strand
TGTTTTTTCCATGAGCAAAAAAATTCTAACCAGCCTTTGGACTGGTAAAAAAATCGTCTATGAAGAAACTAAAAAATAAGTTTCATTTTAGATGAATAAAGATAAAATCCTTGGCGACTTTTCGTCAAGGATTTCAAACACCAAAAACCTCCGATTTCTCAGAGGTCTTTTTCATATAGAAGTAAGCCCGAGGGCTTTTAGATTTGAGTGTAGTTAGAACAAGAAATAAACCGGTAATGCACTGGGACTTGAAAATTCGAGTGCAATTTGAGGAGAGTTTGAGTACCGAGTGAGTCGTACTGAAAGGTACGGCGAATGAGTGGCGGAAAATCCAACGAAGAAGTACGCCAAACAGGTAAACCCGAAATTAGTATATATATCCTTTGATAACTCGGGAGCTAGTACTCAGCGTCCTCTTACTCGCCACCGCAAACCCCTTATAATTCATCTCCGCAATAGTAATAGTTCCATTACTATGAACTTTTTCTACAATCGCAACATGCCCATACCAACTTTCACTGGTAACAACAATCGAACCAACCTTCGGAGTCTTTCCAGTTTTGACACCGTAAGCTCGAGCATTGTACAACCAAGTACCAGCGTTTCCTCCCCAAGGAACATATTTATACTGAGCTACAAACCAAGTACAGTAACCATAAGGGAAAACGTGTCCACCCTTAGGATTTCTATCAATAATTGATGGAGCTCTTCCTGATCCAGCTACGCCAGAACTGTAATAATTTCTTTCTTGAAAGAATAGTGCATCTGGTTCTTCTTTTTCTCCACCAGGAATAATCAATTCGTCCCCTGTTTCAATGGCCCCATTAGCTGGTAAATCATTGAAAGCAATAATTTCTTGCTCATCAGCTTCGTATTCTTTAGCCAATTTTTTAACTGTATCTCCATCCCTAACTATGTGTTTTAAGCCGGCTACTGGTAAAATAAAGATTTTGTCTCCAGGCTGAATAAGAGCGGCGTTTTCAATATCATTAGCCCACAAAATAGTATTAACAGTTATGCCAAATTTACTAGCAATCGTGCTAACCGAATCACCTTCTTTAACTAAATAAACCGCTACGTCTGCTCCCTGATCCAATAATTTCTCAGCATCAGGAGGAGTTGAAGCCGTTAAAACTTGATGTTGAAGCTGATTAATAGCAACATCTTCATCTGACAACATAGTCGCCTCAATTCCTTCATTTTCGTTCAAAGACGAAGCCATAGCCAGAGGAGCCATTAGCAAATTATTTTGAACCGATTGACTTTTAACCCGACTAATAATTTTTGCCTTATTGTCAATTTCCTTTTCTAAATAGCCGAATAATAGTCCCTGGCGATCTTTGTCAGTGCTTAAATTTCCCGCCATAATAACAAAAGTGGCTACAATAACCACCACTAAAGCAGAGTTTTTTCGAAAAAACTCTAAAATTTTACGACTATATCCACTTTTTACAAACTGAATAAATCGCTTTTCTATGATTTTTATCTTAACAGACGCGTTATTAAACACGTGCTTAATTTTTTTTCTATCCTTTAGAACTTCCCCTAATTCTCTTCGGTATTCTTTGAATCGAGTAGAAATACGTTTAATAACTTTAATTTCCTATATTGACTATCGACCTATAGAAATCCCTTCATAAAAACTAACAAAGGTCTCTCATCAGCCAACCGTCATATTATTGATTATCCCTCTAAATTATTTAACAGAACAATGCTATCACAGAGCCTTTTCTTGTCAATAGATGTTGTTATTTAGTCTCTATAATACTATAATACAGAAGTAATTTCAATCTTTATGCAAAAACTCAAAAAAGAATATCTAGAATATCTAGAAATCGACAAAAATTGTGCCCCGAAAACCATTGAGAATTACAATCGATATTTATCAATTTTTCTAGAATGGTCTGAAATCGCTAAGCCAAGCCAAATAACCGACAAATTAGTCCATGATTTTCGGCTATATTTAAGTCGTCGAACCGACCAAAATGGAGATTCTATAAGCGCCAAAACTAGAAATTATTACGTCATTGCTTTGAGAAATTTCCTTAAATTTCTAGCTAGAAACAAAATTTCCTCCCTTTCTCCAGATCGGGTGGAACTGTCAAAAACCAAAGAACGGGCCATTGATTTTCTAGAATTAGAAGAAATTGCTGAGTTATTTGAAGCCTCTCAAGGAGAAAGCCTCCAAAACATCAGGAATAGAGCGATTTTAGAGCTATTGTTCTCGTCTGGAATGCGAGTTTCAGAATTAGTGAACTTAGACAGAGACAAAATAAACCTGAAGAAAAAAGAATTTTCCATAATTGGAAAGGTTCTAAAAGAAGAATTGTTTTTATTTCTCAGAAAACAGCCGATTTAATTCAAAAATATTTTAGAAAAAGAACCGATACTGATTTAGCCTTGTTTATAAGACATAATCGAGATCCTAGCAAAGAGACTGATTTAAGACTCTCCACCCGATCGATTCAAAGAATTATTCAAGCCTGCGCTTTAAAAGCCGGGATTGTTAAGAAAGTAACTCCTCATGTTATGCGTCACAGTTTCGCCACTAACTTACTCCAAAACGGAGCCGACATCAGAAGTGTTCAAGCACTTTTAGGTCACAGCTCGATTAACACTACCCAAATTTACACTCATGTTACTAATAAGTCCTTGAAAGATATATATAACAAATATCATAAATAGTATTTGTAAATTACAAATCTTAAGCATCAAATTCCAAATAAGCACCGATGCTCTAAACCTTTTGCTCACCTAGACAAGCGGATTCAAAAAAAATTAGATTTTGAAAATTGTAGTTTGTGATTTATTTGTTATTTGGAATTCTAAATTTGTGGTTTATTTCTATTCAAAAACCCAGGCTTTATAAAAAACAAAAACCAGGCTTAAAACCTAGAAAAATGACAATTACCGTGGACGACACGGGATTTGAACCTGTGACCTCTACGATGTCAACGTAGCGCTCTAACCAACTGAGCTAGCCGTCCGTCGGGGCACCGGGAATCGAACCCAGACTGTACGCTCCCAAAGCGTATGTACTACCACTATACTATGCCCCGCTACCAAAGATTTTTTCGAAAGAAAAATCTCAAACAACTTTTAAATACTAGTCGAAAAACAAGTAAAAGTCAATAATACAAGCATTTTTAATTCAAAACATTTAATGAGTATTGATAGCGGATTACCGATGACCGATGACCGATGACCGATGACCTTCGCCGCTTGCTTCATTTTCTTTCGTCCCAAAAAATGTTAAGCTGGATTTACTTGTAAATAAAACCGCAAATGCTAGGCATTGAATATCAACAAATTTTGGAGATTATAATTTTATGGGGGTACCCATTAATGTTGCTATTAATGATCCTGGAAGGTCCGATCGTTACTTTAGGCGCCGCTTTTATGGCTTCAATGGGATTTTTTAATGTTTTTATAGTACTATTGTTAAGCATTTTGGGAGACGTAATAGGAGATATTGTTTTATATTATATCGGTTTTCTCAGCAAAAAAGGATTGATTCCTAGAAAGAGAAAACTTTTAAAATCTGACTCCAATATTATTAAAATTATCAAAAATAGCTTCAAAGATAAAGGGGCTCAAATAATCTTTTTTACCAAAGCCACCACTGGCCTTTGTTATATTACTTTTATCTTGGCTGGAATGATTAGATTAAACTTCAAAAAATTTCTGTTATTTTCAATTTTAGGTGGAATCGTTTGGAGCAGTTTCGTGGTCGCTCTAGGCTATTATTTCGGCTGGATCGCCGAGGAAATAGAAAAATACATCAAATTTAGCGGATGGTTTGTTTTCTTTTTGGCTACTTCAGTCATGTTTTTGATCATATTTTATAAAAAATCAGCCACCACTAAAAAATATAAACTAAACTTTAAACTTTTTAAAAAATAAAATGACCAATTCTAAAAAAAATGATTTTTTCAATCCCTATAAAAAAGAACAAACTAAAAAATCTCCTGCCAAAAAAAAGAAACCTATTCAGAAGAGAAAGTTAGAAGCTCTAATTTCATGGAAAATCAAAGATTTCGAAAAAGCTCCCAGAAATGCTAGATTCCTCCTATACTTATATTCTCTCTTATTTTTGCTGACTATCTACGGATTATTAACCAACAATCTTCTTTTATCAGTTCTAATCATTGTGTTCGGTTTTGCTTTTTTTCTTTTTGAGAAAAGGCAACCTCAGCAAATAATTTTTGCCGTGACTAAAGAAGGAATTTTTGTTCACGACCATCTTTATGCTTACAGTGCCCTAAAAAGTTTTTGGATCGAATACCAGCCTGAAGGCCTTAAAGAAGTTTCGTTTAGAAGCAATCAAATGTTTCTTCCTTATATAAAAATTCCTTTAGAAAAAACGAATCCAAGTAAATTAAGGGAACACTTGCTTAAGTTTCTTCCAGAAGAAAAACATCCTCAAGGTTTCGGCGATCTTTTAGACAGATTTTAATAAAAAATACAGCATCAAAATGATAATTCAAAAAATGAAAAAAGTGTTTAAAATCAAGTCATTTACAATCATAATAATAACGTTAATTTTGGCACTTTGGGCTTTCTCCAATCACCAAAAAAAACAATCTGGGATTTTAAAAATTGGCTTCGTGACTGACTGGGAATACAGTCAAACTGTTACCAGTAAAGAAAAAAATGGACTCTTGGCTAAAGAACTTTTAACAAAAACGGTTTCTCACTATAATTATTTTTTCAAACCTGATTTGGTAATTGGGGGGGGAGATTATTTGAATAAAACTGGAGCAAACGAAACGGATACTTTGACTCAATTGCAAGAAATAAATTCTGTTTTTAATGAAATAAAAGCCCCTAAATTTTATTGCTTAGGAAAAAAAGATTATCAGGCTGACTACTTACCAGAAGTAAAGGCTCTCTTAAAGCTGAACAACACGTACTATAGTCAAATTTTTAAAGATATAAATATTATAATTCTAGACACCACTCAAAATGATAAAATAGAGAGTTCCCAGGGAACGGTTGAACAAGCCCAACTTGAATGGCTCAAAAAAGAATTATCGAAACCCCAGCCTGCTCTAATTTTTTCCCATCACAGCATAATTGAAACTCCTGATAACGACACTTGGAGACAAAATTTGACCAACCAAGACGAAGTTTTAGATCTAATCAAAGAAAATAATCAAAAAATAATCGCGATCTTCAGCGGAAACAGCAAAAAGGATTATATAACAAAAAAAAGTGGATTGCCTTTCGCCAACATTGGAGGCTTGGCCAATAGATTAACTCTGGGTAGATTCTCTGATATAAAAATAACCCAAAATCAAGAAAATCCTTCACTATTTTTAATTGATCTGGAAAATCAAGGTGAAAATAAATCTACTTACACAATAAAAAGAAATTTAATGGTTGATACTGATACTCGCATTTCTTTAAAAGAAAAATTTTTGAATATAACTAACCAGCGTTGGTTCAATTTAGAGGAATCTGAAAACACAAACGGGACTTTAAATGAAGGAGCCGGAGGAGAACCTAATATTGGTTTAACAAGAAATGGAACAGTGGTAGCAGCCTTTGAAAATAAAGACGAAGACAGCCGAATTCAAGTTAAGATTTATAAAGATGGAGAATGGTTTGCTTTAGCCGATGAAAATTACCCCAAAGGCTTAATCAGCCTTGGAAAAGGAAGCAACCCTAACATCGAAACCCGAGGTGAGGATATTTTTGTAATATTTACTGAAACTGATCACGGTCAAAAAGCTAGGCTTTTACAATGGTCTGAATCTCAACAAAAATGGAATGAGTTATCCTCTCAGGGTTTTGTTTCTGAAAAGCTCAGCCATGAACCTACTTTAATCTTTGGCAAAAACAAGAAAAATCTTTATATAGCTTTTGCCGAACAAATTTATTCTGGAAACAATCAAACCCAAGCTAAAATTAAAAAATGGAATGGCGAGAACTGGGAAACTATTCCCACTTCTTTTTTGACTTTTGCGGATCGATCTAGCTCTAGCGTCGATGAATTTGATTTAGCAGTTTCCAAAACTGATGATTCTATTTATCTGGCTTACGAAGAAATAAAATTTGATAAAAACCATAATATAAAAGTGAAAAAATGGAATGGTCAAAGATGGAATGATTTAAAAATTGATAAATTCTACTTTGAAGAAATTTCCAAAATTAGTGGCTCTAGCCCCTCCATTGCGATGGACAATAATAATAATTTATATTTAGCTTTCATCGAAAATGGCACCGATTTTGTACATCTTTATAAGTACAATCAAACTTACTGGCAAGATTTAGGCGAAGATCTAAAAGATTCCTCTAAAAAAGCTATTGAGCCTTTCATTGAAATAGACGAAAATAATAATCTATATTTAGCCTACTCCGAACATAAAGATAATATTGTAATGACATTGAATAACGGAAAAAACACTGGGGAAGAATTAATTAAAACTTCGGCCTGGCGAGTTCGAGTCAGAAAACTAAGCGGAGACACTTGGATCAACTGCGAAGATGATTTAAACTACGGAGGCTATATTTCTAAAGGCTCAGGAAAAGGTGATCCAGCCTTAAAAGTCTTTGAAAACAGTTTATATGTAATATTCAGCGACGAAGAAAATAATTACGCTATTAGAGTTAAAAAATACCTCATAAAATAGAGTTATTTTGCCTAAAAGATATTCAGAATATCTCATTAAGGCCGATCAGCACTGACTTTTCGGCTTTGATTAGTTTATAATTAATAATAATATGCTTCTCTTAAACAACTCTGTTTCAACCGCTCCTGGAGTAGAAACCAGAAATGCTAAAAAATTAAATTCCCTAGGAATTCGGACCATCGAAGATTTATTATATTCCTTTCCTTTTCGCTATAAGGATTTTTCCTTACAGAAAAATATCTCCGAAGTTAAGTTAGGCGAAACGGTTACCGTAAGAGGAAGAGTTCTCGAAATTAAATCTGTTCCGCTTAGAGGAAGAAAAAATTTAACTGAGGCTTACATAGAAGACGAAACTGGATCTATAAAAGCGGTTTGGTTTAATTTTATGATGCCTTTAAGATTCTTGTCTAAAGGCAAATATATTCAATTGAGTGGCAAGATTTCAGTTTATCGAGGAAAAGAGGCCTATTTTCAACACCCCAATTTTGAACTAATTAGCAAAACTGTTTATGACCAGAAACAAAAACTTTCCTCAAAAACTGGTTCAACTAGCGGGTTAGCTCCTGTTTACTCAGAAAATAGAAACGTCAATTCTTATTTTTTACGGCGAGTTATTCAAAAAACTTTACCACAAATTACTCTTCAGGAGTTTATTCCCGCTAATTTTCTTCAGGAGCAAAAATTACCAACCCTCCAACAGGCCTTAAACGATATTCATTTTCCTGAAAATATTAAGGCGGCTAATTTAGCCAAAAAAAGATTTGCTTTTGAAAAAATGTTTTTGATTCAGCTGAGAGCCCTGGAAATAAAGCAACAATGGGAGAAAAACAGCGCCTCGAAAATAAATTTTGATAAAAAGTTTATTAAAAATTTTGTGGATTCCCTGCCCTTTCAGTTAACCAACGCCCAGAAAAAAACCTCTTGGCAAATTATTCAAGATTTAGAAAAAAACAAACCAATGAATCGGCTTTTGGAAGGTGATGTCGGAAGCGGTAAAACAATTGTAGCCGTCATGGCGCTGCTATCTTCCATTAACCAAGGTTTTCAAGCAGTTCTATTGGCGCCGACCGAGGTCTTAGCCACCCAACATTATCTAGGAATAAGCCAATTGCTTAAAAAATACAAGTTTCAAATTGGAATTCTAACCGGCTCCCAAAGTAAAATAAATGGTAAAAAAATTTCCAAGGCTAAATTTTTGGAAAAAATAAAAACTAATAAAGTAGCCCTGGTTATTGGAACTCACGCTATTATTCAAGATAAAATTAATTTCAACAATCTGACCCTAGCCATAATAGACGAACAACATCGTTTCGGTGTTAAACAAAGATCTTTTTTACAACAAAACGCCATGCGAGTCGATAGCAATGCTCAAAAAAAACTCCCTCATTTGCTAACTATGACTGCCACCCCTATTCCTCGAACTTTGTCTTTAGCTGTTTTTGGCAATTTGGATTTGTCTATTATCGATGAATACCCCAAAGGAAAAAAGAAAATTATTACTCAAGTGATTCCGCCCGAAGGACGAGAACAAATTTATCAATTCATCAGACAACAAGTTTCGGTTGGAAAGCAAGTTTTTATTATTTGCCCTTTGGTTGAAGAATCCTCCAAAATAACTGAGGTTAAATCGGCCAAAGAAGAATTTGGAAAACTCCAGACTAAAATTTTTCAGGATCTCTCTCTGGGACTTCTTCATGGAAAAATGAAACCGAAAGAAAAAGAGAAAACTATGAGAATGTTTCAAAAAGGAAATACTGATGTTCTGGTTTCGACCTCGGTCGTAGAAGTAGGAATTGATATTCCTAACGCTACTATAATTATTATCGAAGGAGCCGAGAGATTCGGCCTAGCCCAGCTTCATCAATTCAGAGGAAGAGTAGGCAGAGGCTCGGATCAATCTTATTGTTTTTTGTTTACCTCCAACAATGTTTCTGTGAGCACCTCTCGTTTAAAAGCAATGGAAAAAACCAATAACGGCTTTAAAATCGCCGAAGAAGATTTAAAATTACGAGGTCCGGGTCAATTTTTGGGAACTCTTCAATCAGGAGTTCCCGACATAGCGATGGAAAGTTTATCAGATTTAAAACTTATCCAATCCACTCGACTTTATGCTCAGAGTCTCTTAAAACACGATCCCACCCTAAAAAAATACCCTCTACTAAAAAATAAATCTGATCTATTATCAGAAAAAATTCACTTTGAATAAATATTGAACTCAGATTCTTATTTATTTTTAATTAATTTTTTATAGATTTTTTCAAGCTTTTTGGTTTGGTCTAATTCACAAAAATTTTTAGAATCTTTTTGACCTTGAAGTGCCATTCTTCTTCCTATGGAAGGATTTTTTATTAAAAATTTTATTCTTCCAGAAAACTCTTTGGTATTGTTTTTAGTTAAAAATCCATTTTTTTGATCAACAATAAAATCTTCCGTCCCGGTTCCTTTGACCGCTACAACCGGCAATCCAACTGCCATAGCTTCTAAAATTGTAATTCCTTGCGTTTCCGATTTAGAAGTTTGCAGATAGATATCGGCCGCCTTCCAATAATCTTTAACCTTTTTGTATTCTATAAAACCGGTGAAAATAACATTTTTGGCTATTCCCGATTTTTCAGCCATCTTTAATAAATGATCTTTCATAAAGCCTTCTCCAATAAACATCATTTTGACTTTTGGATTTTCTAAAATTATTTTCTTGATTGAATTTAGTAAAAGCTCTAGATTTTTTTCCTGGTTGATTCTACCGATATTTAGGCATAAAATTTCATCTTTTTTGACCCCATATTTTTTCCTTATCAGCTCTCTCTTCCCTTTTTGAAAGCTTTCCCAGTCAATCCCGGTTGATAAAACTTCAATTAAACCTTGATCAACCCCCCTCTTCTGTATAACTTTTTTAATCCCCCGAGACGGAGTTATAGTTAAGTCACATTTATTAGCAAAATTAACAGCCTCTTTTTTAACCAAATCCGCCATTAAACCCTCTGGTAAAAATGGGATGTAATGCACATAATCTTCATATTTAGCATGGTGCGTAAAAACCACGGGGACTTTCAATTTCCGAGCAAATTTCAAACCTTCCCTACCTAAAGAAAAGGGTTGATGAACATGGATGATGTCTAAATTTAGTTCCTCTATTTTATTGTTAATAAAAGAGCTTATTGGTATTGAAATGGGATAATCAATTTTATAACGAAAAAGAAAAGCGGGGTATCTAAAAATTTTCTTATTTTTATCCTTGTATTCTCGATAACTAGGAGCAAAGACAAAAACTTCATGGCCTAGTTTTTCTAGATTTTTTCTAAAAGACTCTATAGATACTACTGATCCATAGCAAATTGGAAAATAAGTGTTAGTGAAAAAACCAATACGCATAGATTATTTTTTCTTAATATTTCCTATGAAACCATCGATCACTTCTCCATATTTTTCAGGATTATCAACAAAATCAATATGAACATCCTCTCCGGCATCCATCCAATATAAACTTTTTTCAGTGGATTTGATTCTATTATACATCAACCAGGGAGAGTAAGGAGCAACTAAATAATCCTTGTTGGTTTGAACTATGAAAAAGGGAACGTCCACAAAGTTCAAAGCCTTACGACTTTTTTTTATTAATTTGAAACATTCTAGAGAACTCTTAATTGGAAAAGAATTATAAACTTCAGGTTTTTTGATTTTATCAACTAAAATCTTGGTACGGCGTTTGGTCATATTTTTTTTGAAAAAAGAAAGAAAGTTGGCAGTTAAAATTGTCCAGTAATGATCTCTTAAAAAAATAGGAGTGCTGATTAAAACAACCCCATCAATTTTTCTTTCCAAGCTAGCCAAGATGGCTAAATTTCCCCCAAAAGAAACTCCTACTACAAAAATTTTATGAAAATTATTTTCTTTTTTAAATTTATCGATAGCTTTTAAGGTATCTTCTTGCCAATTTTTCCAAGTCACTCCCTCTAATTTATCCGGACTAGAATTATGACCCGAAAGCACAGGAGCATATATCCAATAACCTCGCCTATTAAGAGACTCAGCCAATGGATTAATTTGACGTAAATAGGAAGTCCAACCCTGAATTATTAGAATTCCAATATTATTTTTTCCCTCCCAAAGTTTTCCATCCTTCATTTTGAATAAACTTCAAATCTTAAAATCAACACAATTATCCTACCATAAGTTAAACTATAAAAAAATAACCCCTGGAGGATACTGAACAAGCCACCCGTCGAGATCGAACCGACGACCTACCGCTTATCCTGTGCTTTTAATTTTCTTGATAATTTTGGAGCCGGGAACGAGACTCGAACTCGTGACCT
>DAOWHU010000040.1 GCA_030641245.1 bacterium | reverse complement strand
TAAAAACCAAGATGATTCTTGGTGATAGAAGAAGGCTTGGAGGAGTCAGTGAGGGGTTACGAGCTTAGGTCTTGACTTCTCTATATTTTTATGCTACTTTTTTACAAAACAGTTCCCTGACAATAAACGTTCCAAAAACTAGCAACGGAGGTGCGAAAATGTTCCTAGAATTAAAATATGCCTATTTAGGACTGTGTACACCATTTGCTTTCGTTTGGTTCCTTTTCTTGATTTTTTCTCGAGAAACAAGAGTCGAACAATTCAAAAAAAGTTTGGCAAGAGCACCCATGGGAATATTGGTTGATTTATTCTATTTCACAGACTATTGGAAACCTGAGAGCGTTCTTTCCGTTCAATTCGGTGGTACTAGAATATTAATTGAATCAATGTTGTTCGCCTTTTTTTTCGGAGGGATAGCCGTTATAGCATACAAAGCGCTCTGTCGTACAAAAAATATCAACCTCAACAAGAAAAATAGAGTGGACCTGATCATCCATTATTCTACGATTGTTCTTGCGTCACTCTTACTAGCAAGCGTGGGAATAAACTCCATTTTCGCGACAGCGATTGGATTTGGATTTAGTGGCATCATAATTATATGGAATAAAAAAGCCACTCTTGAGAGTGCTCTTTTCACTAGTATTTTTATGACGACATTGCTATTCTCAGTCTATTGTCTAGGAAGAATTACATTTTCAAACATTGAAGAAATATTGTTTAACTGGTGGTCGTTATATGACACCTCCCTAGATATTAGATTCGTTAACGTTCCTCTGACTGAAATAGCTTGGGCTTTATGCTATGGCTTCACGGCTGGAGCTAGGCATAATTTAAAAAATTGATACAATTTGTAAATCACAAAAAGGCAGTTTGGCATAAGTCGCTAAGCTGCCTTTTTCTCTTTAGTTTAATTTTAAACTATTTTTTTGATTTTATTTCCTTGATTCCTCCTGGCATATATTTCTGTAAAACTTCAGGAATTTTAACTGATCCATCGGCTTGTTGAAAATTTTCTAAAATTGCGATTATAAACCGTGGCGATGGAATAGCCGTATTATTTAGCATAAAAACATGTTTCTTTTGCCCCTCCCCATCTTTGTATTTAACGTCCAATCTCCGCGCTTGCCAATCCAAGAAATTAGAAGCACTTCCAGTTTCGCCATAACCTTCTCGAGACGGGATCCAAGCTTCTAAATCAAACATTCGATATTTTCCAGCGCTCATATCTCCAGTACAAATTTCTAAAACTCGGTATGGTAAACCAATTTCTCGATGCAACTCTTTCGAAATTTCCAACATCTCTCGATGCAACTTCTCGGCTTTCTCAATATTAGCCTCACACAAACAAACCTGTTCAACTTTCATAAACTCATGCACTCGATATAATCCCTTGGTGTCTTTCCCATAAGAACCAATCTCACTTCGATAACAAGGAGAAAATCCACAGAGTTTCAAGGGCAATTGCTTGATATCCAAAGTCTCCCCTGAATGATAAGCCAACAAGGAAGGCTCGGCTGTTCCAATCAAAAATTTGTCTTCTTTGTTAGATTTTCCGTCGGCTTCAACATCTTTATTGGCAATTCTGTAAATTTCATCTTCTTCGGTGAAATTTCCACCAGCAAAATATCCACTCCCAAATAAAACATATTCTTTGACTAAGGTCGGTGGAATCATCGGCGCGAATCCTTTAGCAATTAATTTTTCCAAAGCGTACATCATCAAAGCCATCTGTAAACTGACTCCCTCATTTTTCATATAATAACCGCGATACCCAGAAACTTTCACTCCTCGTTCAAAATCGATAACGTCTAACTCTTTTCCTAGCTGCAAGTGATCCTTGAGCTTGAAATCGAACTTAGTCGGCTCGCCCTCTTTTTCTATTTCAATATTTTCAGCCTCGTCCTTACCAATCGGAGCATCTTCGGCAGTAATAGTCGGCACCAAAACCATCAATTCGTTGTATTCAACATTGATTTTTTTCAGCTGTTCTTCGATTTTTGCCGCTTCTTCCTTCAGTTTCTTCCCCGCTTCGATTT
>DAOWHU010000032.1 GCA_030641245.1 bacterium | reverse complement strand
TAATATGGTGATGATTTTTGCTTCGTATTCTTCAAAAAGTGCCAACATATCGTAATCTACTGGATATGGATTTAATTCCCTCATGATAATCGTATAGTCATATCCAAGAATTGTTATTTTGTGTTCATAAGTTCCAGTTCCAAGAATAGTTAATTTCATAATATATAATAATGTTTATTTTTTCATCGCTTCATATAATTCAATTGGAGTCCCGTCAGGATCTCTTACAAAACAAAACCATTCACAGGTAGTTCCTTTTACAGGTTCATCAATATTAACGCTTTTCTTTTTCAACTCCTCATATGTTTCTTTAACGCTTTCGACTTGAATGCTAATATGCTTCAATCCAAGCACTTTTAAATTTGATAAATCATCCTTTCTTTTAATTTGTTCCTTAAATTGAAAAATTTCTAATTGAAAAGTATCTAGTTCCAAAATAATAGCACTACCATCCCATCCTGGTTTTGTGAATCTGTTAATTTCTTTAAATCCAAAACTATCCTTATAGAATTTAGCTGATACTTCTGAGTCTTGGGAGGATATTGCGATGTGATGAACTCTCATATTTAGAATATTAAGGCTTAATGTTTGAACAAAATTACTTTTTAACATTGTAACATAAAAAAGCCCGTTAGGGCTTTTTTATTCTGGCGAGGAGTGTGGGACAACTTTGGAACTTTGTCTCTAGCTCATTTTTGATTTTTTATCAATCTAGTATATGAGATTTACACAATAGTACTCACGCCCAATACTCCTGCTATAATAATCAAACTACCAATCCAATCTCTCAAAGATAATTTTTCTTTCAACCAAAAATACGCAAGCAATAAGGTGAAAAGTGGATATGAACCAGTAAGTGGTGAGGCGATGGAAGCATAGGTCACCTCGAAAGTAAGCCATAAAAATAACACAGCAATCGTTCCCAGAAAAGCTCCAATAATCGCATATTTATACTTTTGAATTTGCGAAAATATTTTTAGAAATTGAGATACTGTCTCGTTTTGTTGCTTTAAAAAAATTATTGCCACTGGAATTTGCATAATTGCCAGAGCAAATAGAAAAGTTGCCGCAGATGTTTTATCAATAACTCCTTTTGATATCGTATCTGCAAACCCAATTGCTCCAGCGCCGATTAATCCCCAGAAGATAGCTTTGTTTTTATGAACAATTCCTTGAATTTTATTTGGTATGGATAATATAATTATTCCAATAACAATTACTAGCGCGAATAAAAACAACTTAAAAGGTAACTGTTCACCCAAAAATAAGAAAGCAAAAGCTATTGTGAATAACGGATATGTTGAAAATACCGCCCCTGTTATTCCGACATCTGCTTTTTGAAATATATAGTAATAAAATGCTTCGCTCAAAATTGCGCTTAAAAGTGCAATTGCTAATGTGAGCAAAATAAATTTGAATGTAATCCCAATAAACAACGCAAACGGAATCCAAACTAAAATCCCAAATATAGCCTGAAAAGCAAAAGAGATAGAGGCCGGCAATTCCTCATAACTCTTTTTAATAAATACGAGAGAAAGCCCTACGCAAAAAGAAGCTAAAAGTCCGAATAATATCCCTGATGTCATATTGTTTATATTAGGTCTGATTACTAATAGTTTACCACTAAAAGTTCCAAAGTGACAAACTCCTATCAAAAAACATCCCTTAAATAGGGATGCTCTTAGTATACGGAGAGGAAGGGAGAATCCCTTCCTCTCCGCAATTTTAAAACCCCTTTCGGGGTTTAAAATTGCGGAGAGTGTGGGACAACTTTGGAACTTTTTTAAACTCTTATTAATAAAAAATACATTGACTTTTTCAGTAAAAAGCTCATAATTAGAGGCACTTACGGAATTTGTCCATAAGGGATGACGTTTATGAACGTCAAGTACATGTCTTCAAAGTCTGTCGCCATCGACTGTATCATTGATACAACAACGATTACCGATTGAATACGTTCGCTCGCTTGAGCAAACACGCTTGAGAATATGTATACTGTCTTTAACATAATAAGGCATAAGTTCAACTCTTTCTCGGGTACTTTAATTTTTTAAAGTAGTATTAGTTTAGTTGCCCTCTCCCCAAATAAGACACCGAGAGTCCATGGGGAGTGGGGTGTGAAAAAAAACAATGAGAATAGAGCAAAGCCTTAAAGAATCTTGGCTAAAAGAAGAAAATGAAAAATTAAAGAATAACAAAAGGAAATATTTACATTTCGATAGGAGAATTTCTTTTTTAAATAAAAAGAAAGTATCAGATATTTGGACGTCTAATCTTGTAATTAGGCATTCTTTTTATCCATTAATTCGAAGAGAGAAAAGATATAGAAAATACAAAAGAATCCCTGGAACAAAAAGAAAGCAGATTACAGAAAAAATTCGCCCTATTTCCTATGCCGCACATTACGACGCTTTGATTTTTTCTTGGTATTCTTGCCTACTGAAAGACTTATATGAAATTAAAATTAAAAATCTCGAAATAGATAGTAACATAAAAGCTTACCGCAAATTAAACAAAGGAAACGCTGATTTTGCTAGTGAAATAATTGATTATGTTAAAACAAAGAAAAAATGCATGGTTATGTCATTTGATCTATCCAAATTTTTTGATAACTTAGACCATGAATTGATAAAAACAAGATGGAAAGAATTAATAGAAGAAGAAAAACTTCCCGATGATCATTTTTTCATATTCAAAAATATAACTAAGTTTTCTTTTATCGAATATGCTGACATTAAAGAACTTCTTAAAAAAGGGAAAAAAATAAATAGAATATGCGACCCCAAAGAATTAAAAACTTTGATCCGCAATAACCCTGACATTCTTAAAAAAAATCTCCTCAATAAAGGCATCCCTCAGGGTTCAACTATTAGCGATACTCTGTCTAATTTATATATGCTGCCTATTGATCAAAAAATGAGCACTCTGCTGTCTAATTGTTCTGGTTTATACCAAAGATATTGCGACGATATTATAATTGTTTGTTCCGAAAGTGATGCCGATAAGATTGAAAAAGAATTGAAAAAAGAAATTGAAAAAAATAAAATGAATTTAAACAAAAGTAAAACAGAGAAAAAAGTATTCACAAATAACCAAGGAGGTAATCAGGTTATTGATTTCTTTACCAAGTATTCTAGTAAAATTCAGTATTTAGGAATTGAATTTGATGGTGAAAGAAGTTTTTTAAGACATAGCGGAATAGCTAATTATTACAGAAAAATGACTAGATCTATAAAAAAATTTGCGGCTAGAGCGAAAAGAAAAAAGAGAGCTTTTCCTGTAAAAAAAGTTTTTAAAAACTTTTTTTATTCTAGAAAATGCAATTATTTATCATATGCGCAAAGAGTTTCTGTCATATTAAACTCTCCTTCAATAAAAGAACAGGTATCAAAATTTCGGGTTATGAAAAAAATAAAAAAGAAAATGAAAAAGAGTACTAGAAAATAACTGCTTTTTTCTTATCAGTCTCAAAGCAAACTCCCGCCTGCGGTCAAGGTAGCAAAGCGAACTTGACGGCACTAAGGCGGGATTTTGCTATTTTAGAAGAAAGAAAAGATTGAAATTTTACCTAAATCTGGTTAGAGTGAAAACACAACTGAATAATTTAGGACTTCAAGAAATACTGACTTTAAGATCCTTCTTTAGAGGGAAATCAGTATTTTATTTTTGTTCAGTAACTTGTTACTGAACAAATTTGAGAGGAAGGGATTCGAAGGGTCAACTCACTAAACTCATACTTCGCCTAACGACTTGCATTCGTTAAGTGGTTCCTCCCCGAACTCAGCACCATTTTTATAATTGCTCGCTAGCTCTCGATCTGGTGCCTGCGTTTGGTTCGAATCCCTTCCTCTCCGCGTCATAACAAAAAATCCCCTAAAGGGGGATCTTTTTACGCGGAGAGGAAGGGATTCGAACCCCCGGATCCCGTAAAGGATCAACACCTTAGCAGGGTGCTGCTTTCGACCGCTCAGCCACCTCTCCGGATTATAAATTTTCAATTTTCAATTCACAATTTTCAATCAATTTCAAATGGCTTAATTTTCAAATACCAACAAACTCAGTCGTCGCTCGCCTCTCTTTCTTTTCTTCTTTACAACTTTATTTACCCAATTAAATAGGCTTTGCCTAATTTTAAATAAATTTCAAAATTATTTAACGGGGTAAACTTTTTTACTTTTCAACTCTATTAAAATACCTTATTTGCAAGAGATTGTAAATATCAATCTATACTAACTTAAAAGGACTCGAGTAGAATAATACTACCAAAGTCCTCTAGAGAACAATCTCAATTAATGAACCTTTGGGAGGAATCTCTTCGTCCTTCTCCACTTTCCGAACAGCCTCCTTGACTTTGTCTGGACTTGCCACAAAGACTCTCCTCTTGTTTTTTTCATCTTCAAGACCATCTCTCGGATGAACAGGAGTGACTAGACTCCCATTGCCCCTTATTGGAAAAGGTTGATTGTCCAACCACCTTCTGTTGTCTATTTTTGTCATTTTTATGACCTCCTCCTAATTTTAATAATTAAATATTTTTTCGACAAACAGCTTCCTGAACTCTCTCGCTATTGATTCTGTATTATGCCATTTTTTTGCAAATTTGTAAATATTAGTTAACTCAATTAAAAAAGCCCAGGCACATTGTACCCAAGCTTTCATTTCCCAATCTTAGTTAGAAAATTTATTCATTAATTTAACACTTTCTATCGTAACTACTTTGGATCAGTAATGCACTTGATAACTACTGAAAAATTACCCCTTCGAAAGGTTGTCGGAATATCTTTACGAATTGAAAAATCAGACGGATCTTCTCTAACCTCCCGAAAGACGATCTTCTCTGGAAATGTTTTAACCTCTCCCAAAAAATCCTCACGCTTGCCTGGCTTTAATTGACTCTG
Organism: bacterium; assembly: GCA_030641245.1. Classification (GTDB taxonomy): domain Bacteria; phylum Patescibacteriota; class Minisyncoccia; order Moranbacterales; family DUUL01; genus UBA2773. The sequence continues at coordinate 2,113 of DAOWHU010000032.1, read as the reverse complement.
TTCAAGCGGTAAACTCCCTTGTTTACAAACAATTTTAAGCCGCAACTCTGTTTTATTTACAATGAGCACAATCCTCTCCTTTCTTTTCAACTAAACTGGCCTTTTTGATATTGGAATAGCTTAACAAAAAAATAGATTTCAATTAATAAAAGTTGTATCATTCGATTTCAAAAATCATTTTTTAAAGCCCAGGTGCGTTGCACTAGGGCTTTAAACTTTTTTAATCAAACTTTTTGGCATCTTTTTGTAATGATGCCATTGTTAGACCTTCTTTAATATCCTGAGTTATTATTTGCCCTCCTAAAAAAGAAGACTCTGCCGACTTACACCCAGGGCAAACTGTTCCAGAATGAAATTTTTGACCGCAAATCTTACAACTCCAAACTGGCTGATTGATCCTAAGCATTTTTACTGCCTCTGTAAAATCCATCTTTCTCCTCCCTTTAGAAATTTGGATTATGCCAATCTTCTATTTTTCTCCAGAATAAACTCCCCTTCTGTCATTTTGCCGAGATTTTTGATACCAGCCTTAAACACTCCCTCAACAATTCTATCCCAAGGAAGTGTCCACTCAGCCACGAGACGCCTGACAATCAACATAATCCGAAAGAAAAAGATGTAATCAACAACCAAAAAAATCGCGCTCATTACACCAAAACTCTGCCGAAAAAGTAAATCTGAAGAATAATCGAGCTCAAAGATCCAGCTCCAGAACCAAATCTTTCCCGAAAGTATTAACGCCAATAAAAATGCTGATAGAAAAACATATAACCCATGTTGAGCTCTATTCCAAAAAATACTCTTCACAATTTTCTCCTTTTATTTGAAGTAAAGTTTTCAAAAAACGGTTCAGTAAACCTTATCATTGAGAACAAATTATAACATATTTCAACATGATCATCAACCCAAATCAAAAATTTCAAATTTGATATATATTAAAATCGGCATTTCCTCATTTTACACTAGTTTATTGAAAATTGAGTCATTTAAAATTAATTGTAAATTAGCGAAACTGATTATTTAGAGTTTTGATTTTTTGTCTCTATTCTTCTGCCACTTTGTTTTTAATTTACTTTCCAATATACAAAAACATTCCAAAAAAGTGAGCAGTGCTCCCTCCCAAAACAAAAAGATGCCAAAGAGCATGATGAAACGGCAATCTTTTCCAAGCCAAAAAAACGAGTCCGATCATATAACTCATTCCCCCAATCAACAACCAAATCAAAACCCCTGAAGGAATCAAATCCAAGGCTGGCCTGGTAGCTACCATAATAATCCAGCCCATCAAAACATAAAGTATCGCTAAAGCTAATTCGATTTTACTAGAAAAAAATATTCGCAGCCCGATTCCCAACAAAGCTAAAAACCAAATGACTCCGAACAACGACCAACCCCACGGACCCCGTAAATAGATAAGCATAATGGGAGTATAAGTTCCAGCTATCAACAAAAATATTCCAATATAATCACATTTCCGAAAAAACTCCTGGGCCTTTAGATTGGTAACTCCATGAAATAAAGTCGAGGAAAGATACAAAAAAATTAAAGTGGCCCCAAAGATGCTAAAACTGACTACTTGCCAAACATCACCATGAATACTTCCAAAAACAACTAATAAGACTAAAGCGACAATACTCAAACCAATCCCTGCTCCATGAATAACACTATTCACAATATCCTCTCTCCGACTTTGGTATTGCAACTCCGCAATCCCTTTCTCAATTAAAACCCACTTCTTTTTTAAATTCACATTTTTATTCAAAATTTACAAAAACACACTTTGAATGATATAGTAATAATAGCTAAAAATTTAAAACAATGCTATGCCTCTTAAATTTGGAACAAGTGGATTACGAGGATTTGTAAAAGAAATGACAGATAGGGAATGCTATATTTCAACAATGGCTTTTTTAAAATATCTCCTTGAAACAAACAATATTAAAAAAAACTCTCGAGTTGCTCTGGCTGGAGACCGTCGACCAAGCACCGAAAAAATAATGACTGCCGTCTCAACAGCAATCACAGACTTTGGTTGCGAAACTATCAATTGCGGAAAAATCCCCACTCCAGCTCTCTCTTTCTTTGCTTTCCAAAACAATTTTCCCAGTATTAT
>DAOWHU010000034.1 GCA_030641245.1 bacterium | reverse complement strand
TTTAAGTTTAAATCTTCCTGTTAAAATTTCACCGCGAGTATCTCAAAAAAATAAATTTCTGAATCAATATTTGACTAATGATAAGGGATGGACAACTGTGCCCATTACAGCCACTGGGACAGTGACCAAACCCAAACTCACTATTGACCTGAAGGCAGTTCGCAAAGATGCTGAAAAAAAACTAAAGGAAACAGTCAAAGAAAAATTACTGGAAAAGTTCTTTAAAAATGACAAAGATAAGGATAAAAGTACACCCAAATCAGATAGGGATATATTAAAGGACGCACTAAAAAATCTTTTCAAATAAAACATGAACCAAGCGAATAAAAGTAAAACCCAAAAAAAGCAAGAAGCCATTATGGTGGAAAAACTGGCTCAGGAGTTGCTAACATTATCACCTTCGCTTCTTGATGAAGCTCCTTGCGATACAGAAATTCTGACCGAAATCAAAAAAACCCAAAAGATAAAACAATTCGGGGCCCGCCGCCGGCAGACCAAATATCTGGCTAAACTTTTGAGAGAAACCGGCATAGAGCCTCTGCTGGATTATATGGAAAGGGTTAAAAATTCTAAATTAAAGCAGAACGAAATCTTTCATAGATTAGAAAAGCTTCGAAATCGAATCATAAATGAAGATGAAGAAAAACAGGCCTTACATGAAGCAAAAAATAAATTTCCTGATTTAGACAGTGAACTGGTACAAAATCTTGCCAAAAAGTATAGATTGACTAACAATCAACGATTCTTAAGAGGAATCTTCAGGCAGCTTAAAATAGCGCAGAATCTGCGCTCACAATCAAATACTATAGCCCCTTTTACAAATGAGGATAAGACTTCTACGAAATAGGCTTCACCAGGCATATCCTATTAGTGTTATAATAGTTAAAAATAAATAAAAATTTCAAGGCATAGGTTAGAAACAACAAAATTAAGGAAATAAGGAACCATGGATCAAACAGGACACTCAGACCATACGTTAGCTGTTTTTATTGATTTTGAAAATTTGGCTTTAGGATTTCAGAATAGTAACCAAGACCCAAAAACTAAATTCAACATTAAAAAAATTTTGGAACGATTAGTAGAAAAGGGAAAGATCATTGTTAAAAAAGCTTACTCGGATTGGGGAAAATACCAAAATTATAAAAAAGATCTTCATGAACTAGCCATAGAACTAATTGAAATTCCAAAGCGTTCGCTTACCGGGAAAAATTCCGCCGATATTCACCTTTGTGTTGATGCTATAGATCTTTGTTATTCCAAAGATCACATTGACACCTTTGTTATTGTTTCCGGGGACAGCGATTTTTCACCTCTGGTTTCCAAATTAAAGGAAAATGGAAAACGAGCCATTGGAGTGGGCATGAAAAAATCTACTTCCGAACTTCTTATTGGAAACTGTGATGAATTTATTTATTATGAAGACCTGGAGCAAAAGGATGCCAGCCCCCCCACCTTATCGAGAAATACCCCGAAAATCAAACGAGAAGTATTACAATTATTAATCGACTCAATAGCAGCTTTAACAAGAGAAAACAAAGAAATCCTCTGGTCTTCGATGGTCAAAGATACCATGAAAAGAAAAAGCCCCTCCTTTAGCGAATCCGCTCATGGGTATAGAAATTTCAGCGAATTATTGAGGGATGCGGAAAAAAGAGGTTTGGTTTCTCTACGTATTGATCAAAGAAGCGGCACTTATGTTGTCACCGGCTTTGGAAATGACAACCCAAAAACATAACTTTACTATTTACAACGCAACGGCAATAATACATTTAACATAAAAAATTCTACCATGTCATTTCGAGAAACGCTGGGGATGAAAAATTTTTACATAAAAAGGATGCGGGAATATTTTTTGCATAAGAAAAATACGCGTCAGGAGGTCTTATTATATTAAAGGTTTTAACGATTAAAAACACAGGAAGAGTGTAAAAGAAAAGGGGGTAAACATTATGCCGCATATCTTTTTTGAAAAATTAGAGAATAGACGAAGTACTCAGTCACTTTATGGAGGGTATA
>DAOWHU010000108.1 GCA_030641245.1 bacterium | reverse complement strand
GTCATAAAAATAGACGCTTCTATAAAAGCGTCTATTTTTGTCGTTTGGGATTTAAACATTTATCATTTGGATTTGATTTTGTTAATTTTCCTGTCTCGCCAAAGGCTAGCCAAGGCGGAAAATAATTTGGATTTTGTAATTTTAAAAATTAATTTTGACTTTGATCTTATCCTCATCATCCCCACCATTATCATCTCTAACCTTAGCTCGAATTTCAATTTCTCCGCCATTCTTACTATCTGGAATTTCGTAATTCAAACTATATGGAGACTTGCTATCCTTGCCAACTGGGCTCCCATCAATATAGAATTCTACATCTTTGACTTTACCATCCCCACTTATTTTAGTGGAAACTTTCAAGTCTTTACTAGTGAGAGTCTCCTCATTGCTTGGATCAATTATACTAATCTCCACTCTATAATCTTCGAAATAATCGTCTTTGCATTCTTTTTCGGGAATTTCCCGTTGCTCTTTGTCGTCCTCCTTGTCTTTCACCCACTCATCAATCCCGTCTTGCCAGCCTCTATATTGAGAATCACCTTTAGACCCACCATCTTCTGCAGTTGGATTATCTTTATCAATATAATATAAAATGGTTCGAGCGTTATAAAAATCCTTATCTTCCACTAAACTATCCGGACATGAACTATTGGCCAAACAAAATTTGTCTTTTTCATATTCACAAACCTCTAGTTCTTCTTTGACTTTATATTTTCCATCTAAAATATCTATCCCAGTTTTCTCAAAATCCTCCGGACTGTCAAACTCTTCTGACTGTTGATTCTCTAAAGCCCTCCTCATAAAAACACTCCAGATCGGACCAGCCGTGCTTGATCCACTGGACCCTTCTTTCATCGCAGTATTATCATTATTTCCAGTCCACACTCCAGCCGCCAAGTAAGGCGTAGCTCCCAGCAACCAACCATCACGATATTCGTTGGTAGTCCCAGTTTTAGCAGCCACTTGATGACCAGGGACATTTAAAAGGCTGCCCGCTCCAAATAAAGGAGCTCGGAGTTTGTCATCAGAAAGAATATCGATTATCTCTAAAGCTGTCTCCTTCTCTATCACCTGCTCTCCCTCTTCCTCTTGAAATTCTCTAATGATTTCTCCTTTCGAATCTTCTATTCTTAAAATAGCGGTTTTATTTTGCTTCTTCCCCTCGTTTGCGAAGACCGAAAAGGCTCCAACATGATTCAAAAGTTTGACTTCTCCCCCTCCCAAAACTAATGACAAACCGTACCGACTAGGCTCGTTAAGACCTTCAAGTCCCATTAATTTGGCAAAACTCACCGCTTTCTCAGGACCAACTAGATAAAGAAACTTTACCGCTGGGATATTCAATGAAGTCGCCAAGGCATCTTCCAGCTGAACTGGGCCATTGAAATTGCCTAGATAATTTCGAGGAATGTAGTCATCTTCTTCGTCATCACTAGTAGAAAAATTTGTCTCAACATCGAAAAGGATAGTTTTACGAGTATACCCCGTCTCTAAGGCTTGAGCATAAACATAAGGTTTAAAAGATGATCCTGGTTGACGAAAGCGAGTAGCCACATTAACATTTCCATCAATCTCTTGATCGAAATAATCTTTCGATCCAACCATGGCTAAAATCTGACCATTCTTTGGATTCAAGGCCACTAGAGCGGCATTAGTAAACCCATATTGCTCACCAATCTCATCTACTTTTTCTCGAACTACTTCTTCGGCAATTTGTTGATAGTTCCAGTCTAAAGTTGTATAAATACTCATTCCAATTTTCTCCATTTCTTCTTCGCCAAATTCTTCGACTAACTGCTCCTTAACGTGCATAACAAAATGCGGAGCTTTGATATCATCTTTGACTAATTGAACTTGAGAAAGAATGTCTTCTTCAGAAGCGTTCTTGGCCTGCTCCTCTGTGATGTATCCTAAATCAGCCATTTTATCTAAGGCTGATTTCCATCGAACTAACAACCAGTCAGTATTGGAACCAAAAGGTGAATAAAAAGTCGGGGCGTTGGGTAATGAAGCTAATAGAACCGATTGAGCCAGAGTCAACTCACTAGCATGTTCTCCAAAAAAAGTTTGGGCAGCTGCTTCAATCCCGTAAGCATTAGATCCATAAGGAATCTCATTTAAATACATTTGCAAAATTTCCTCTTTGTCGAATTTCTGCTCAATCTCTAAAGCTAACACCACTTCTTTAATTTTTCGTGAAATTCTTTTTTCCGAAGTCAAAATTGAATTTTTAACAAATTGCTGGGTAATAGTTGAACCTCCTTGTTCGATTTTTCTTTTTATAATATCTTTAACAGCCGCTCGAGCAATTCCCCTGAAATCCACCCCGCTATGACTATAGAAATCTTGATCCTCCAAAGCAATTGTCGCATATTTAACGACATCTGGAATTTGATTGATCGAAATTAAGGTTCGATTCTCTTCTCCATGAATTTCGTAAAGTAAGTGTTGCCCAGTTCGATCATAAATCTTAGTAGATTCATCAATGACTCTTTTGTTAATCTTGGACGGATCCGGCAAATCTTTCATAAAAAAGATAAAAACTCCAACCACCGTCAAAAACCCCGCTCCAAAAATTACTCCCAAAGTTTTCAAAACTTTTTTGCTAAACAAGAAATTGATCAATTTATTGAAAATTTTCTTCATTGCAAAGTGTAAATTCTTAGAATTACTCTTTGTTTTCGTCTCTCTCATTATCTCATTTATTACTTCTAATGTAAAATATCGATAATAAACATTAAATGATTTAAATTTCTCTAGAAAGTGCTTCAACGATTTTCCTGGCTACATTTATTCCAGTTGTTTTTTCAAAACCGCCAAACTGAGCACAAGTATTGATTTCGATTGCTAACCACCCCTTTTTTTCACTCCAAATAAAATCTAACCCTGCATAAAATAGTCTTCCTTTTTCAACAATCTTATGACAAATTTTTGCTAAATCTTCTGGAACGGAGAAAACTTCGGCCTTGCCTCCAAGAGAAATATTGGCTCGAAAATCATCAGTTTGTGAAGTTCTTTTGATTCCACCAATAATTTTTCCGTCCAAGCAAAGAATTCTATAATCAGAACCCTCGACATCTTCTATAAACTCTTGAGCTATGAACATCGCCCCTTTTATTGTTAAACTTAAATTTCTAAGAGATTTTTTATGTTCCCCTTCTAAAAAAGCCTTCGCCTCCTGAGAGGATTTGATAATCGCAACTCCTGAACCATGAGAGCCATTGGTTCTTTTTATTACGCAAGGAAAACCGCCCACTTCTTTGACATTGGATATCAAGCTCTCCGAAGAATTGATAAGGATTGTCTTAGGAGTTTCAATTTTATTTTTACTAAAAAAGGTAGCAACATTAAATTTATCAATTAAATCAATACTGAAAGCGCTTGGCCAAGCAAATGCAAGTGAAGGAAAAACAAAATTTTTAAGAACAACATGTCCAGTTAAAGCATTGGAAGTTAACCAAACTATGTCGCTATTTTGAAATTTAATATTTTTTATTTTATCCCCGCTGAAAAGCGTTTTGTAAATATCAATATCAATCAAATCGAAACCTTTTCCTAAAGCTTCTTTTTTTATTTTAATATCTCTGCTGTCTAATTTCGTTTCATGCAAAAGAAAAAACTTGCTCATTTTTTTAGATTAAGAAATTACATCAAATTTTTGACAGCAACATATTATACAATTCATTAATAAAAAGTTCCTTATTTTCCATTTTTTCCGTTGGAAATCCAATCTGATCATTCAGTTCGAAAACAAATGGCTCTTCTTCTTCGATTCCAAAATCAATGGAGAATACTACTTTGCCATATTTTTTTTCTATTATCTCCCGGATTAGCTTCGACTTTTCAAGAATTTTCTCTGGAATATTCCCTGGGCTAATCTCCAAAATTGTTCCGCCCTGAGAAACATTCGAAAGAAGACTTCCCTTCCTGGGGCTTCTGACATGAGACCAAACAATTTTTCCATTTACATAAACTACTCTTAAGTCATGAAGTCCCCCTACGATACCCTCTACTCCCGATGAAGTATCAATAAATTCTTGCAAAACATATTCGGTGTTCTTATTCAACTCAATTTTCAAGAGATCTTGGGAGAATCCAAAAAAAATTCCTTTTCCACCTAAGCCATTTTTTGGTTTTAAAGAGTATTTACTACCAGAATTAAGTTTCAATAATACTTTTCTAAGCATTTCGACATCTTCTACCAAATAAGTCTTTTTCATGTAGTTATCCCCTAGCAATTCATACATTTTAAACTTGTCAGAACAAAGTCTCTTAAACTCGATTCCGTTTAAAACTTTTGAGCTGATATTTTCACTCGGGAAGAAAGTCCCCCCGCTTCGATCATAAACAACATCAGCTTCTATCTCCTTGCTGATTTTTTTGAAGATTTTGTCACCCTCGTATTTCAAAATATTCTTGAAGATAAGTCCTTTTTTGTATGTTTCTTTGCCATTAGCTAAAAAAATTTCCAGATCTAACGCTAGACCTTTTTCAAAAAAATCATAATAAACAGATCTTTTTTCACCAAAATCCCAAAATGGATCTGGCTCTTTTCTTTTTTTACCGAAAAACATAACTATTCTTTTCCTATCCATTTTTTCAAAAAACTTATTAGCTTGGAAATTTCGTTAGAAACTGATTCATTGTATGTAAAACTGGGATTACTATTCACTTCGGTTATAAATCGATTGCCTTTTAAATCTTCAATAACATCAACTCCGGCAATTTGAATACCTAAAATATCAGCAGCCTTCAACGCTAAGTCTTTCATGCTTTTATCAACAGAACTTATATCCAAAAATTCCTCTTGGGCACCTAAGTGAACATTATTTCTAAATTCATTAGAATTTTTATCTCTAATTTTTTTCTCGACAACGGCGACTTCACTTCCGGTAACTAGAACCCTATATTCAAAATCATTCTTAATAAACTCTTGCAAAATAATTTGCTTTCCAGAAAATGATTTTAATTTCTCTTCTATTTGATTTTTATTTTCAATAAGAGATACCCCTTTGCCCTGAGAGGAATTGCACTCTTTGACTATAAAAGGAACGCCTAGGAAATCAGCAGCCTTAAACAACTTCCTTTTATCATAGACTGGAGAAAAATAAGTTTTAGGCGCAGATATGTTTTCCATATGGAACAAGAAGGTTTGAGTAAGCTTTGTTGAATCATAAAACCTCGCATAAAGTTTATCTGTAAAATTTATATCCTTCCTGTCGGCTAATGTTGAAATTAAAAAAGCTAAGTCTTTGTTAAAGCCGACCTTTCTAAAAAAAATGTTTTCTACTTCATTTAAATTAAATTCTCCAAAAAGAACTTCCACTTCTCCGTTGTTCAAAAAAACTTCCACTTCCTCAAAATCTACAAATCTGGCATCAACTTTTTCTTTTATTAAACCGTTCTTAAATAAATTTAAAGCTTTTTTGGCATTTTTGGATGATACTCGAGGATGAAGAACCAGCAAATTAATTTTTTTTTCCATGCTTTGACTGATTAAATTTTTAAACTTCTATCAAAAACTTCTTTAAATCCCTTCTTCCCACAATCACCGGATATTCTAAATCACCTCTAGCTACAACATTAGCTTTGGAAATAATTTTTTCTTTATCCATAATATATTTTAATTTGATTTTTGGTCTTATGGTGTTTCCGTGAGAAGAATAAACCACACTCATATCAAATAGGTCTTTGATTTTCCCTAGATGCTTTTTCCTCATTTTTTTAATAATTTCAATGCCCTCTCCTCTTTTTATTTTTTTTGGTTTTTCAATTTTTTCAAAATAGTCAATCACATTTGAAAATCCAAGTTCCCGAGCTAAATCTTCATCGATAGAAGTCGAGTAAGCGCCTGTGTCAATTTTGGCTTCGATTTCTTTTTCAATTCCTTTTTTACCAATAATTTTAATTTTTTCGACCGCTCTTATCACTCTTCTCCCAGAAATTTCCTCTACTTCCTCTTCGATTTCTCCTCCAAAAAGATTTTTAGCCAGTTTGACTCCGTGTTTAGCAGATTTGACTTTCAAGCCTTCTACCCTATTCAACCGAGTTAATAAGCCTTCCGTATTGGCGATTTGGATCGAAAGTCCTGGTCGAGCATTTAACTCCAAAAAAACTGGCCCCAGGTCTCGATCAATGGCAATATCGGCTCCTAAAAATCCCAACCCGGAAACTTGCTGGGATTTGACCGCTAATTCCAATATCTCCTGCCAGTAAGGAATTCTTATTCCGCTCAGAGACAACCTGGTTCCCGGAATGCAATCCACCATTTTGGACTTTCCCAAAACAGCCGAGGTGGTAGTTCCGCTGGCTATATCGATTCCGCAACCAATTCCTCCTAACTGAAGATTGGCTTTTCCTTCTGACCCCTTTGTAGATAATCGCAACATCGCCATCACTGGCACATTATTGTAAACAATAACTCGAATATCGGGGATACCCTTGTAAGAATAAGGTTTAAAAATTTTAGAAAGTTTTACTCGTTCCTCAAAAAAAGCAATATCGGGAATATTAGTTCGAGAAAAAGAACCATCCAAGATATTTCTAATCTGATTTCTTAGATCATCTTCTGCAACTGCACTCCTATCAGCTTTAACCCAAACATTTTCCTGATTCTTCTTTTTTCCGTAAATCACCAAAATCCCCTCACCTCCTAATCCCATATTGGGCTTTAAAACAAAACTGTTAGGCAGCGAAGAAAAATTAAAATTATCCAAATCCTGCCGAGTCCTAATTTTAGCAATCAAACCCGGAACGGGAATTCCGTTCTTTTTTAAAAGACGCTTACTTTTCAGCTTATTATCAGCTAATCGTTTAGCGCCTTTAAGATTATTGGGACGAATAAAACGTAAATTACGCGAATTCATCCCTAAAATTGTTTTACCTTTTTGATATATCTCAAACATTTTTAATAAGTTTTTTAAATCTGATAAATTCTAACAATCTTAATCCGGTCCATTTACCTAACAAAATATTTATTAAAACTGCGACAAAAACTAACCAGGGATATCTCTGAAGATAAATTATCAGCAGTGACCAGCTAGCAATTGAATAACCGACAATCGAAATAAACAAAGTTTCCAGAGATAGAAAAATTGCTACCTTTTTTCCTTTCTCTATTTGAACTGCTACAAATTTCTCCACTAAAGTGATCATAATCAAAATTGGAAAAATAGAGACACTCGCCAAACCAGTTCTCTGATACGCTCCTCCTAAAATCAACATCAACAAAGTCGATAAAGCTACTATGGAAATCACTATGGCTACCCGAGGCAAATATAAAAGTCGAAATTGTTTTAAAAAAATCCGAGTAATTGTCCCCACCGCAATGACCGTAACAAAAATAGCCGTTCCATAACGAATCCCGTCCCAAAAACTTCCCGCTTCCGCTTTGATAGCTAAAAAAGCAAAAATTATCAAAGCCGGAGTATAAATACCAAAAGCCTTAATTCCAACTACTTGTCGAAAGAAAGCAATGATCATCACCACAACTGGAAGAATTAAGATAAGAGTTACTGTACCCAAGGGAACTCCTTGCGAAACAGCATATTCTACAAACGCACTATACATCTGATTTTGTTTATTACTTAAAAAAAACTCTTTTGGAGAATGTCCCCCTGATTATCATCACAACAATCAAATTAATTTCTATTTTTATTTTTTCCTTTTTTTCCAATTAGAAAAGCAATCGTCGTCGTTAGAACTGCTCCTACCCCAGTCAAAATAGTTTTGGTTTTTTGCGGATTTTTTTTGGCATACTTTTGGGCTTCTCTAAATTTGACTTTAACTTGTTTCTTAAAATTCTCCATCGCCTCTTCGCAACAACAGCTATTCTCTTTCGATGCTTTTCTTTTCATAAAATTATTTAACGTTTAATAATACCGATCAGAAAGGCCATTAACACACTGACAGTTCCAACTACAAAATAGCCCCCACCTGAAACAAATCCTAAAATAGACTCCAGGTAAATAGCCAAGCCAATCAACAGAAAAAATATTCCGAAAATGATAAAAAATCCTGCCGTTACACCTCTTTTAATTCGAAATATAACTTCTTCGGCTTGTTTTTTGGCATTCAAAACCAAGCCGACTGAAATCTTTTGAATAAATCCATTCAAAAAAGTTAATAGAAAATTAGTCATTTTTTGCGAGTCAACTTCAGTTTCTTTTTTATTTTTCATTAATGCTTTTTATGGACTTATTTGATGATGAAAACCCAACAATCGGTTAAGAATCAACTACTACAATGGTAACAACTTTCTCTAAGATTGTCCAGAAAAGGACTAGGGAACAGTTTTAAGATAAAGTTTATTTTATTTTTTTCGAAAAATGCTATATAATCATTATAGGCTCAATAAACAAAAATATGACTAATAATATTCAAAATAAATCGAGAGGTCTTCTGCGAGCTGAATCCTTTGAGATTACTGTTGTCAAAGACTCCAAGCTAAAACCATTCTTAAACACCTTTCATGCGACTGGCCGTAATATCAAACAACAACAGCTAGGAAAGATATTCGGAATAATTCAAGTCGATGACACCAGCGAAAGTTCGGCTTATTTGCCAAACCTACTAACCCAAATTATCAAAAAGGCCTACTTTAAAAGCAAGAATCAGCATTGTGGTAAAAGCTTTGAGCTTGCTCTGCATAAAACCAATTTAGCTCTAACAGAGTTGACCCAACACGAAATTGTAAAATGGTTGAACAATTTGAATGCCGCCATCGGAGTAGTTTGCGGTAACGAAATTCACTTCACTCAAATTGGTAAAGGTCGGATTTTATTCTTGAAAAACGGTAAAATATCCGTTATCGATCAAGACCCTAACCAGACCGAAGATTATCATCCTATGAAAACCTTTTCTACGATTTCGGCTGGAAAGCTCAAGGAAGGTCACAAACTAATTTTTACCCTGCAAGAAACTTTAGCCACCCTAAAAAAAGAAGAGATTGAAAGACACTTTAAAACCTTTACTCCTGACGAATTTGACAATATTATCTCTTCCACGCTAAGAAATGAGGCTTCTAACACTGGAATGGTAGTAATCAACATTAAAGAACAAACTGAAAATGACCTTGAAACCAAGCTTGCCTCTCCGGTTGAAAAAGAAGAGGATCTTAACTTTTTCGGAAAAGATCGAAAAAAGAAGAAGACTAGGAAAAAAGCCAGAAATCTCAAAAATGGGAAAGAGGGAAAAATTACTAAAAAATCAATCAGTTCAGCCACAGTTGACCCGAATAAATCCCCTTTTGAAAATGAGCCTGAAATTTATGTGAAAGAAACCGACCCAGAGGTACCCCCCACTGAACACCAATCAAGCAAGCAGTTAGAAAAAATCAAGAAAATCTATAAGTGCTTTTCGAAAAAAATAGTGCTTTTCGAAAAAGACAAGATTTCTTTCAGAAATATCTTCTTTCAGAAAAGCGTTCCTTGTTGTAAGAAGATTTTCAAAAAAGCAGCTCACTCCACAAAAAAAGCGACTCGTTTCATAAGCAAAGAAAAGGTCACTCAAGTTAAAAACCGCCTCCAAACTTTAATCAAAAAAATCGACTTTTCGAAATTTAAAAAAATTAATTTTAAATACTCCGAAAAATTAGATTCTTTTAAGAAGCAGTTGCGATCTCTTTTTAAGAAAACCGCTACTCAAAACGTTCTCGATAAAATAGAAATAGAAACAAGCATTGAATCTGAAAAAGTAAGCGCTACTAATTCTGTTCACCGATTCTTTAAAAAAATCAAAAGGCTTTATCTGAAAATAAAGGGACGCTTAACTCTTCTCTTAAAAAAAGATTCTCTGAAAAAAATTATGATTGTAATCTTTGTTTCACTAGTTCTGTTTGCCCTTGTTTCTATTCTGATTGAGGACCCAAAAATCAATCAGCCTAGGATTATCAATCAAAATCAAGCCATCCCCAGCGAAGAAAAATCCACCGAACTCGAGAGTCTAAAAATCCTACTGAGTCTCAACAAGGAAATCAAAGACTCTACTCTTTTCAAGAATGATTTATTTCTCTTGACCAAAGATGAAAGTTTAATTAAGTTTTCTATTCGAGATAACACCAAAACCGAAATTTTGCTACCCGAAGAACTTAAAAAACCAGCTTATCTATCTTCGATGGAATCTTTACAATTAGTCTTTATCATAAGTCAAGACCAGGTCTATTCTTACAGCCCAATCACTAACAGTTTTTCTGAAAATATTATCGTCGTTCCTGATAATTTCAAGGGAATCGGAACTGGAACTTACTTGACCTATCTTTATCTATTAGATCAAAATTCGAATCAACTATACCGATATCATCGAGCTCCGGGAGGATTTGGAGCTTCCAAAAAATGGCTAAAAGAAACAGTCGATTTAAAGAATGCTACTGACGTAGACATTAGTGACTCTATTTACATCGCTTTCGATGATAGTAAGATACAAAGATATTTCCAGGGTAAAAAAGAGAAAGAGTTTAATCTTGGAGAAGATTTCACCCCTGTTAAAATCCGAACTAAAATAAATCGAGATGAAATCTTTGCACTAGACAAAAAACAGGGTAAAATACTAAAGTTGTCTGAAAACGACAATTTGTTGGTTTCTTTTCAAGATCCGCAATTTAAAGATGCTAATAATCTTTCGGTAGATTTCGAAAATAAAAAGGTTTTTGTAATTACCAAAAAAAATGAAATACTGACATTTGACTATCAATAATTAAGGGATTGTTCCCAAAAAAAACAATGAATCAAAACGAAACGAAGGTTGGTGTAGTCGGATTGGGTTATGTTGGATTACCGTTGGCCTTGAGGTCTTTAGAAAAAGGTTTCAAAACTATCGGCGTCGATTTAGATGAAAGTAAGATTAAAAAAATAGAGGCTGGAAAATCTCCTTTTTTAGAAGAATTTATTGAAGAACGAAAAGCTTTATTGAAGCAACTCCCGGTTTCGACCAAAATGAAGACCCTAAAAGAAGTTGACATTATTCTTGTCTGCGTTCCCACTCCTATCGATGCATCTTACTATCCGGATCTAAAACCCTTGCAAAGAGCTGTTCAAGCCATAATTGATAACCTAGGCAAAGAACAACTGATTGTTATTGAATCGACTATCAACCCAGGTGTTTGCGAAGAGGCCATCGAGCCAATGTTTGCTAAAAATAATTTGACTGAAGGTCAAGACTATTTCCTAGCCCACTGCCCCGAAAGGATTGATCCTGGAAACAAAAAATGGAATGTCAGTAATATTCCCCGAGTAGTTGGCTCAATGTCGAAGGAAGGCCTCAGAAGAGCTAGAGAATTTTATAAAGCCATCATAGACGGTGAAATAAAACCCATGAAATCAATTCGAGCCGCCGAAGCTGTTAAGGTAGTAGAAAATTCTTTCCGAGACGTAAACATCGCCTTCGTAAATGAATTGGCCCAAAGTTTCGATCAAATGGGAATCGACGTCAAAGATGTAATCGACGGAGCCGCTACTAAGCCTTTTGCTTTTATGGCTCACTATCCTAGTCGAGGAGTCGGGGGACATTGTATTCCAGTCGATCCTTATTATCTAATCGAAGAAGCCAAGCGAAAAGGCTTCGACCATCAATTTTTAAGTGCCGCTCGAAAAATTAATAATTATATGCCAATTTATACCGTTAAACTTCTCCAAGATGCGGTAAACAATATAGAAAAACCTTTGAAAAATACAGCTATTGG
>DAOWHU010000014.1 GCA_030641245.1 bacterium | reverse complement strand
TTTCAAGGCCTAGATTTTTATTTATTTTCAAAAGTTCACTGTTTTTCCGAAACCTGCTAAAAATCGT
Source organism: bacterium (assembly GCA_030641245.1). Classification (GTDB taxonomy): domain Bacteria; phylum Patescibacteriota; class Minisyncoccia; order Moranbacterales; family DUUL01; genus UBA2773. The sequence goes on along the minus strand of DAOWHU010000014.1, from coordinate 2,196 downwards.
CTCGCTCTTTTCAAAAATTTCTCTAATTTTTTCCCTAAGCTCTCCCTCTTGTTTTTCTTCTAATTTTTCATCAAGAACAATTTTCAATAAGATATCAGTTCCCATCGCCTCAAAAGAATCTTCAATTAGGTCTTTTTTCAAAATTCTATTTTTATTTTTTATTTTAATTTTCTATGACATTTTTTTCAAACAAAAACAATAACTTAATAGTAACATAAAGCACCTTTTTCCTACTTTTAATAACAGTCCGATAAAATCTTTCGGCTCTATTCATACTGCGCTCAAACATATTAACCCAAAACCACACTTATCACTTCCGTAAAACTTGATTGCGATAATTTTTCCAAAAAGTTTTTACCCTAATTACTAGAGCTCAATTTTAAATTTAGTAAATTTTTTAATTTTACAGGCCGCTGCTAAAGCTCCGATTCCGCCTACAATCAAAAGCATTCCTACAAAAATTCCCAATAAATCAGGATAAACTATGATCAAAATTCCTGTTAAAATCGCTAACATTCCTTCCAAAAGAAACATCCAAAAAATATTCCGCATAAATTTAAACACGAATTCCACTTTACTCATTTTTTTGTTTTAAAAATTAAATTTCTTATCCCTATTTTAACTTTTTATTTACAATTCAACAACCCAAAATCACTTCCGTATTTTCTAGAAAATGTTACAATCAAAATGAATTTCAAAAATAAAATCTTAACAAAAATAAAAATGGAAGATTTAATTCAAAAATTAGCCCAACAAGAACAACAGTTAAACGAGATCCACAAAACTGTTAAGCAATTAAAAAGATATTTTCTAACTACCATTATAGTTTCAGCTATAACCTTCTTGCTACCAGTTATCGGACTCGTTATCACCATTCCTTGGTTAATAAGAACCTTCGAATCCACCTTCCAGGGATTGTTATAAAAATTTGAAACTTCAGAATAAAAAGCTTGACAAATTTTTTGAATCGCTAGGCTTTTATATTTCTTTTTTCAGAAAAATCTGCTATAATAAGCTAATTGAATATTAAAAAATAAAAAGTTGTTTTTAAGTAAAACGTTACAACAAAAATACTTACTTATGAATAATTTACAGAACTGTGCAAAAAACAATTATAAATTTAGGAAAAGCTTTCGTGGGCGAATCACAAGCTCGAAATCGTTATGCCGCTTACGCTAAAATCGCCAGAAAAGAAGGTTTGGAAGAAATTTCAGCTAACTTTGAACTAACCGCCAACCAAGAAGCCGAACACGCCAAATGGTTGATGCGAATAATTAACAATTTGAAGAAAGATGACCAAGCTCTAAAATTTGAAACTGAAGCCCCTACCATTTTAGCTAGCACTAAAGAAAACTTGAAAGCGGCTATCTCTGGAGAAAATTTCGAGTATACTTCTATGTATCCAGAATTTGCCAACACTGCTGATGAAGAAAACTTACCCAAGATCGCCAATCGACTTCGAGCCATTGCTAAAGCCGAAGCCAATCACGAAAAACGTTACCAAAACTTCTTGTTAAATTTAGAAAACAAGACGACCTTCAAAAAAGAGTCTGGAGTTGAATGGCAATGTCGAAAATGCGGCTACACTCACACTGGAAAGGAAGCCATTGAAGAATGTCCTTCTTGTGGACATCCCCAGGCTTACTTCGAAGTTATCTGTAAATAATTTCAATTTAAAACTATGACTAAACAAAATCAAATCTACAAATGTAGCCTTTGTGGAAACATTGTTGAAGTTCTCCATACTGGAGACGGTGAACTAGTTTGCTGCGAAAAATCCATGAATTTATTGAAAGAAAAAACCAAAGACGAAGGTCAGGAGAAACATCTACCAGTAATGGAAAAATTACCAGAAAATGTCTGCCGAGGCGGAGATGGTTATAAAATCAAAGTAGGCAAAGTTGCTCACCCAATGGAAGCAAAACATTATATTGAATGGATCGAAGTAAAAACCGAAGACGGTAAAATCGGCAAAAAATATCTTAAACCTGACGATAACACCGAAGTAGAATTCTACACCAAAAAAGAAATTAACGAGGTTCAAGTTTACTGCAACATCCACGGACTTTGGAAGACTACTTTCTAGAATATCTCCTAAAAACTTGAATGTATATTTTAGTGTACACTTTCGTGTACACTAATTTTTTTTCTTCGCTCTAATTCCCCAAAACTCAAGAGTAGCACCTTTTTTCCTTC
>DAOWHU010000050.1 GCA_030641245.1 bacterium | reverse complement strand
CATTTAATGAAATGTAATGAGATATTATTGTTGATGATCATATTGTTATATTTATTATTGTTTTATATACTTACCTGCAAAGTGTGGCCTTATTTTGCTTATCCTAACTATTTTAAAAAATCAAAAATTGAGAATTATCAAGAATTAAAAAAAATAGCCAAAAAACTCAGAAGCAATAACAATAGAAAAACCGTTGAAAATGTTTTTAAATACATGACTAAAAATTATATAGGTTATGAAGAAATGTTTGAATTAAAAAGTTTGAAAACGATTTTTTGGATTGGTGATTTTAAAACCAATAAAATTTTTAATAAAAAACAATTTCTTTGGTGTCATAATCAGAATAGGTTATTTATATCTTTGCTATTTCATACTGGCTTATTCGATAAAAAAAGCATACTAGTGAAGAGAAGGTTTTTAAGTTCTTTTTTTATTCACCAGTGGCTATTAATTGATTTAAATAATAACAATTCTATAAAAGTTGACCCTTTTTATAAAATATTTAAGAAAATTAATTAATTTCAAAAAAAGTTTCAATCTCCTTTCTCTCGTACACACACCTAAAAAGCCTACGGGGCTTTTTTGTTACTCAACAAATTATTTAACGCACTTAAATTCTATCCCAAATCTTAATTTCAAATGAATAATGTTTTTTCGAAAGAGATAAATCTATCAATTAAATTAAAGAGGGAAGAGAGAGTTACGATGGAGAACAAAGAGAGTTTTCGCAAATTAGCTGGGCTTATAACCATGCTAGTTATTTCACTTTTGTCGGTCATAGCAGTAGGCGCAATGGAAATCTTGGTAGCAGTATTGGGGATCTTTTGGGGATTAATAAGAGATCAATATCCAAAATGGGCGCTTTTCCCGCTTACCAAAGTCTGCTATAAGCGTTATGCTAGGTATTTTGAAGCGATTCAAGCGCTTTAAGCATATTTTCAAGAGCTTCTGCAGACTAATTTCTGCAGAGGCTTCTTATTTTTATCAAAAATTCAACATCGTTCCACACTCTCCTCAGATACAATTTTTTGATTTGGTGTGCGGAGGTGAGAGGATTTACCCGACTGCGTAGTTTATCCTGGCGGGGCTTACGAGCATAAACTTCTCATCCAAATTTAGATTCGAAAGACGGATGTAAAAAATTTAATATTTTTTTGTTACTTAACTTGTTCAGTAACAAGTTAAGTAACAATTTTGAAAATGAGGGTAGAATTTGCGAGAAGACTGATAAAAAAAAGGGATTTTGTTGCAAACGAAATTCTTAGGGACTATAATAAAAACAATTAGTTTAATGCTATATTTATAATTTTTTTAAAAAATATTATGACAAAAGAAGAATCAGCGAAGCCTTGGTATAAAAAATGGTGGGGTATTATTTTAACAATCCTAACGATAATATGTTTTCTGTTGTTGATTTCAATTTTATCGGATTCAAATGAAACGATAGAGCCTGCGAGTCAAAATAATACTGAAAAGCAAGCAATAGAAGATAAAATTCAAAAACCAGTGGAAAATAGCGATAAAACTAATAATTCACAAAAAATATCAAAAGAAAGTAATATCGGAATTAGCGAAGAAGCAAAAGAGATAAAATATAGAGAGGAAAGAGTTAATGCCTTGTCTTTAGTGCAAGCATATAAAATTCAAAAAACCATTAACGAAGGTAATCTAAAATTTGAAGTTAAATCAGGAACAAAGTTATATGATGTTTTTAATCTTCAAAAAGAAAGTGGTTATCTAAACTCAAATGGCAGATGGGTGGTTGTGAAAGACGAGGGTAGAGTTGTTGTTATCTACAGAAGCAACGCTTTAGGTGAATCTCTAAATAATCCTCAATGGTCTGTTATCGATGGAAAGACAGAGGCATTAAATGGAACAGCTCTTAAATACACTCCAGAATTAAGAAACCAAATGTCAGAAATAAACGAGGAAGGTTTTTCTACTTCGAGAAAATTGTATTTGCGTTGGATGGAGATATCTGATCAATATAAAAATATATTAGATGATCCTGAAGCAGACTCTGATTTAATTTCTGAGACAGAAGATAAAATAACTAAGATAGTTGCGAAGGAATTTAACGTTTCAGTAGAAACTGCCGATGAAATGTTTATGGAAGGATCAACCGAGGAGGTTGACGAAATAATAGAAGTAAATAGTAAAAGAGGCAATATTCTTTCTGATGAAGAATTATTTGGATTGCTAAAAGAGCAAGGGGATCTTTATGTCCCAGAGAGCTAATTTATTATTAAACTATAAAAAATGAATAGTTTTTTTGGTGGTGATTTGCCAGCACAACTTTTTTCTCCTGCTAAAATGTTTTATATAGCGTATGTTGTTTTAAGTGTTTTCAAAAAAGACCCTGCGAATTGGTGGCAGTTCGCTTTCTTTTCTCTACTTTTCATTATTATTGAGATTGCTCATAATGATTATTTTAGAATTAAGTTAAATCATGCCGCTTGTGATAAATGTCAATGTGGATGCCAAGAAAAAAAAGATGATGACAAAAATTAAAATACGACTTGACTTCCTTAAGTTTTTATCCTGGACAAAATCTTGAAAAATTCTAATGTATTT
>DAOWHU010000069.1 GCA_030641245.1 bacterium | reverse complement strand
CCTGGATAAACCATATCGACTTCTCCAAACCGTGCCAATAATGGACCAACCAATAAGATAGAAGCTCTTAGCTGCTTCACTAATTCGCCTTGAAGATTCCCTTTTTTAATCCCCTTCGGATCTATTTTAACCTTTTTCTTTTTGACGTCTTTACTGACCACCGCTCCCAACTTCTCCAAAATTTCCAACATCCGCTGAGTATCCTCAATGAAAGGAAAATTCTTGATGCTAATTTCTTTTTCAGCCAAAACCACCGACGCCAAAATCTTTAAAGCCGAATTCTTAGCCCCGTTAACCCTAATCTCCCCCTTCAACTCACAACCACCCCGAATTTCAAATTTTTGTTCAGTTTCCATATTGCTTTCTTAATCTATGCAAATATAGTAGCATATTTACAATTTTCACACAAAATTAAAAAGGGAGACCCAAAAAATGAACCAGACAAACGCAAAGATCAAGACAATCAACAATTCCGGATGACTTAAAGATCAAAAACAAATCCCCAGGAAACAACATTTTTCTGGAATTTCTCTTTTTGTCTCCAAAATTTTTCGAAAATAGCGGTTTCCATGGAAACTACTATTTTTGTTTTTCCAATTTAAAAAGGGAAGTTGAATTCCCTTTTTATGTCAAACGTTGTTAACTTTGTCATTTACAAAGACCCGCTCCCAAGACTTTTGCGAACAAATCTGATTCAGGATCATCATTTTTAATAAGAGGCTCCCGCCTAGAACGTAATGCCCGTTCCGATAAACTTTCTTTACTCTTTGCTTTCTGGACAGCCCTTTTTTTAAAACATTGAGGCGTTCTTTTTTCGTGTATTCTAGACATATCACACCCCTTCTTAAATTACTACTTTTTAGCCACTTTTTTAGCTTTTCCCACAATCTCATCAAATCGTTCTTTTTCAATGGTTTCTTTCTCAAGCAACTCTTGGGTTATTTTTTTGAGAATTTTCTCATTTTTATCGATAGTATCAGAACTTTTTTTCAAAGCCTCGCTGATAATATTTTGGACTTCTATATCAATCTTTTCGGCCATTTTATCAGAATACTCAGATTGATCATGAAACTCTTTCCCCAAGAAAACTTTTTCATGATCTGATCCATAAGTAATTGGACCAAGCTTACTCATCCCAAATTTAGTTACAATTTTCCTGGCTATATCAGTAGCCCTTTTCAAATCGTTAGAAGCTCCCGAAGTTACCTCTCCATAAACTTTCTTCTCCGTAACATAACCCGCCAATAAAACAGCTAGTTGATCCATAAAATAGGACTTGAAATGTAATCGTTCATCATTTTTCGGAGCATTTAAAGTATAACCAGCCGCTCGTCCTCGAGCAATAATGGAAACTTTTTGAACATCATCGGCTTTAGGAAGGATGGTTGTCACTAAAGCATGTCCAGCTTCATGATAAGCAGTAACTTCTTTTTCTTTTTCAGTTACTACATTACTTCGCCTTTCAGGACCAAGAATAACTTTCTCTATCGCCTCTCTCAATTCGTCCATAGTGATAGCACTCTTCCTTCGTCGAACTGTCAAAATAGCAGCTTCATTCATAAGATTGGCTAAATCAGCCCCAGAAAATCCAGAGGTTCGTTCGGCAATTTGTCGAGTATTTATACCACTTGCAAATTTTTTACCAATTTGATGAATTTTTAAAATTGCTTCTCGCTCTTTAATGTCCGGATTATCTAAAACCACCTGTCTATCAAACCGACCTGGCCGCAATAAAGCTGGATCTAAAACATCGGGTCGATTGGTAGCGGCAATCACAATTACTCCTGAGTTGGTTTCGAAACCGTCCATCTCCACCAAAATTTGATTCAAAGTCTGTTCTCGCTCATCGTGACCTCCACCTACTCCAGTCCCTCGTTGTCGACCAACAGCATCGATTTCATCAATGAACACAATCGCTGGTGCATTTTTTTTGGCCTGTTTAAATAAATCTCGTACTCGAGAAGCACCCACTCCCACAAACATTTCTACAAATTCAGAACCAGAAATTGAGAAAAACGGCACGTTAGCTTCCCCTGCCACTGCCTTGGCTAACAAAGTTTTACCCGTTCCTGGAGGTCCCAATAATAAGAAACCTCGCGGAATTTTAGCTCCCATTTGAACATATTTTTTAGGATTCTTCAGAAAATCAACTACCTCGTGTAATTCTTCCTTGGCTTCCTTGGATCCAGCCACATTTTTAAAAGTAATCCTTTTTTTCTTGTCTTTATCCGGAATAAACATCCGAGCCTTACTAGACCCAAAAGACATTGCTTGATTTCCACCTTTTTGCGCTTGCTTCATCAAAAACCAAATGAAAAAAGCAATTAATAAAAATGGCAATAAGAAGGGTAAAATAATATTCACAAAAACATTGGCCCCGCTAGTATCTTGAATATCGATTTTTAAAGCCCCTAAATTCTCCTTAGAAACTCCAATATTACTCAAAGATTCAGCTAAAGCCGCTTGGGGTTCTTTTATGGATTCCTGTTTGTCACCATTTCTCAACTCAATCATCAACTTATCTCCCTCAACTTTGATATTTTCAACTTTGTCGTTGTTGATCTCTTGAGCTAATTGGCTTAAAGAAACCTTCTCCACCTCTTTTAGGGGCGCAGTATACAAAGAAATCAAACCAGAAATTACTAGGAGTACTAATAATCCAACCCCAATTTTTTTCCCTAAGCTATTGTTGTTTTTTAAACTTTTCATCATTTAACTTGATTTTAATTATTTGACTCTTCTAAAGATAACACACTCCCCGCTTTTTCCTAGGGTAATTTCCCCTATTCGCATAGTCTGTTTTTTCGATTTTTGACTCTCCAAAATCTTCTTAAACTCCAGAAAATTATTATTGGAACTGTTTTTTAATTCTTCGGAAATAGTCGAAGTTGTTTTCGGAAATAATCGTTTTTGTGCACCAATAGGCACTTTTTCAATGCTTGAGATATTCCAAATAACTTTTGAGTCTTTTTCTTCAATCAAATCAGCATAAATTTTATCAACGTAAAATTGATTAAGTTGATTTTCAACTTGTAAGTTAGCTGTTAGTTTCCCTAGGCCTTCTTTAATATTAAAATTAAAATTTTCTTCCAAAAATGGAATTAGTTTTAATCTAATCTTATTTCGAGTAAGATCGGTCTCAAAATTAGTTTTGTCCAAACAATATTTTTGCTGACTTTCTTTTAAAAAACCTAAGATATCTTTTTTGGTAAAACCCAGAAAAGGTCTAATCAGAAATTCTCTTTTGCTGGACATCCCTGTCAAGCCTTGCAAACCAGACCCTCTTAATAAATTCATCAAAAAAGTTTCAGCCTGATCATCCAAATGATGAGCTACCGCAATTTTATTAAACTTTAGTTTTTTTCTAATCTGTTCAAATTTCTGATAACGGAAATCTCGCATTTGCTCCTCTAAATTTCCGGAGTCTGTTAATTTTGAATATTGAATTACTTCCAATTCTAAATCATTTTTATCAGCAAAATTCCGAACAAATTGTTCGTCTCGATCAGAATCTTTTCCACGCTGATGATAATTAATATGAGCTAATCGTAATTTTAAGGCATATTTTGATTGTAAGCTTTTCAAAGCCAAAGCCAGCCCGATTGAATCAGGCCCTCCTGAAATTCCAATCACAACCTTGTTTCCCTGCTCTAAAAGTTTTTCCTGAAAAATAAAGTTTTGAAGTTTTTTTAGGAAATTT
>DAOWHU010000079.1 GCA_030641245.1 bacterium | reverse complement strand
TACAGTTGATTTTATGAGTTTGGAAAAAGGAAAATTCGATGAAGTATTGGGAATGTATTCTGGGGCCGGTTTGATTTTTGGTTCAACTGGAGGTGTTATGGAAGCGGCTTTGCGAACAGCCTACGAACAAGTAACCTGCCAGGAATTAGATAGAATAGATTTTAAAGAAGTGCGAGGAGCAAAAGGTATCCGGGAGGCAGAAATAACCATTCCTAAGTCGCGATGTTTATCGCAAGAAGTAAAAATTAAAGTAGCCGTAGCGCATGAGATTCGTCATGCTAAAAAAATAGTAGAGGCGATTAAAGCCGGCGAATGCGATTTCGATTTTGTGGAAGTTATGGCCTGTCCTAGCGGTTGCTTAGGTGGGGGTGGTCAGCCTTCTCCGGTTAATGATGAAATAAGAGCCAAGCGACGTAAGGCAATTTATGACAGGGACAAAGGCTTACCGATTCGAAAATCTCACGAAAATCCTGAGATAAAAAAACTTTATGAGGATTATCTTGGAGAGCCAGGAGGACGCTTATCCGAGAAGTTACTTCATACTAAATATTTTAATAAAAAAAGAACTCCTTAAAATGCTGAAAATTTTTAAAGATATTCGGGGGGTTGAGGTTTTTATGTCAGAAAAAAAAGACAAAAACATGAAATTGTTTTTGCCGGAGACTGATGAAAATCGTAAAAAATATTTGGAAAAAATAGGTCTTGAGCTTGGGAATCTGGTGGCTTCTAAATTAGTTCACGGTGGAGATGTCGAGATTATCAAAAATACCGAAAGATCAATTATTGATGATGTTGACGGATTATTGACCAATAATCCTGATTTTATTTTAAGTGTCACCTCGGCTGATTGTTTGCCGATTTTTTTGTTTGATCCTGTTAAGAAAGTGGCGGGAATTTTACATTGTGGTTGGAGAAGTGTGGCCAAGGGAATTATCGAGAATGCTTTGGGAAAAATGAAAAATAATTTTGGCAGTGAGTCTGAAAATATTTTGGTAGGAATAGGCCCGGGAATTCAGAGTTGCCATTTTGAGGTTGAAGAGGATTTGATTAAAAATTTTTCAGGTTGCGAGGGATTCATTATAAATGAAAATGGCGGTAAATATTTTGATTTAACGGGTTTAGTGAAAGAGAGGCTTATTTCAAACAGAATTCGACCAGAAAATATTGAAATTGATCATCGCTGTAGTTATTGTGAAAAGGAATTGTGGTCATATCGGAGAGATGGAAAATTCGAAGGAGAAGTGCAAGCGGGGATGGGAGGAATACGGCTACGCTAATTTTCAATTTACAATAAACCAATTTTCAATCAATTTTCAATTTAAAAATTTACAATGACAAGCTTCGCTTGTTTTTGATAATTGAAAATTAAATCATTGAAGAATTGTTTATAAATTATAAATTGTATTCATTTATGAATAACATTTCTATTCCCAAAAACAATACTGATTATTTTTGGACTCGTCATTGCATTGGTAAGATTTTTCAGTATGGAATAACTGCCAACAAAATTAAAAGAATTATTAAATACCCCGATCGGAAAGAAGAGGGCATTGCGCCTCAAACGATTGCCGTGATGAAGCAAAAATCAAAAAAAGATCACAGCAAGGGAGAGTTGTGGGTGATGTATCAACTTAGAAAAAATAAAAAAGTAATTATTTCAGCTTGGTTTTATCCGGCCATAACGCCGAAGGGAAAGCAGATTTTCATTCCAGACGAGGTTTGGGATGAAATTGCGAAACAGATAGAGAAGGAAGAAAAATAATAATAGAAAATCCTCTGAGAAGAGGATTTTTTGATTAAAAAGATATTTTAGGCGATTTCTTCGGAAAAAGTTAGTTTTGAAAAAAGAAAAAGCTGAGATAAGAATAGACCCTGGATACGCTTGGATGAGGGGAATTACCAAATATTACTAGGCAAATCGCATCCTCTGCCTCGGCAGTGCTTTGCGTCCCGCGTCCTTTTTCTTTTTCTTTTTCTCAGTTTTGGCGTCATTTTGCCTTAATTAATTAAAAAAAGCAATAGAAAAATAAAATAGTGTATATTATAGAATGCTCTATGATATCGTTTAAATAAAACCAAAGTGTTTTAAGGTTGGTCTGATGTTGGGGGCGAGGCCTTCCGGAAGTTCATCGAGATCGAACCAGTCCCACTCTTTGACGTCTGGGCCAGGAGTAATAATCCCGGTTTTTTCAGCTAGAAAATGATACAGAAGAGCGATGTTCTCGGTGGTTCCTGGTCTTTTGATCTCAAGTTTGAAGGGTTCTGGGTTGATAATCTTGATTTCTATTCCCATCTCTTCTTTGACCCTTCTTTTCGCAGTTTCTTCTAAAGTTTCAGAATCTCCAACTTTCCCTCCGCAAAATTTCCAAAAATCGTCGCCACTACTTTTGTTGAGAAGGACTTTATCATCTTCGACGATGACTGGGCCGGAAGCGGTTGTTAGGGTGTTTTCCATAAAATTAGATTAATTGTTAAATTATGTTTCTGCATTATAGCTGAGCTATCGCAAATTTTCAATTTCTAAT
>DAOWHU010000091.1 GCA_030641245.1 bacterium | reverse complement strand
TTTGGATAATAAAAGCCTGAAAGAATTGTGAATAATGCGATAGTAAAAGCTAAAAAGTACAAGCTAAAACCCAAAGAAGTTTTTAACAACGATTCAATTTTCTGGGAGGCAATAGTAAACCCAGCTAATCCCAGTATCATCGAAAAAAAGGAAATCGGAAAATATTTTATTCTGTATTTTTTTGTCATTTTGAAATTTATTAATTAAGCGATCTTGATTCTAGGTAGTTGCGAGGATGTTGGATAAATTAAAATATTAAATTAATATCAAGACTTTTCTGTTGGTTGCAAACTAGATTTTGCTTTTAATTCTTTGAATTTGTTAAAGTTCGTTGATAATCTGGCTTTTTTTGTTTGACCAAGCGCTAATGACTATCTCGTCGTGTTTCTTGACTTTTAATAGTCTGATATTTTAGTTTCATAGTTAACATTGACGATCATTTAAATTAAAACTTATTTTAAATTATTTTTCAAAGTGGTAATTCAACTCCAAGATTTTTTAACAAAAAATCGTAAAAACAAAAGTGCTTATAAATAGAAAAAACATAATAACAAAATCAACAAAAATTTTCTTAAAACATGGCTTTTGGTTTCGTGTCTTAATAAATCTTTGGTTTTAATTTTGTTGGCGTATATTTTTCTAGGCATACTGATCGAATTTTGATTTTGGTTTTTTAAAGCAAGTTTTTTAGTTAGATTTGCGGGTAGGGTGAATTAATTAGCATCACCCTCCCTGGTTAGGATAAACTCATCGGCTTGGTAAGAGAATCGTAGATAGACAACAATATCATTGCCGGTATTCCGATGATAATTATGGAATATATCATTATCCAAAAATAGCTGTAAAGTTTGTTTGCGATAGAACCATTTTTCTTTGTCATCTGACCTCCTTCTGTTGTTAATATCGAAATGCTACTGTTTTAATTATATCACTGAAATAAGCCGATGCAAACTCTAATCAAGAGATCAGTTTTTTATTTTGCAGTTTGCTTTAGTAAATGGTACTATGATTGCAACGTAAAATGTTCTTAATTAATTTGTAATTATGGGGAGAGAATATTCCAAGAAAGAGTATTTAAAATCAGAGAGTCGAAAAGCCATTAAGAAAGCGGTTGGTTTTAGCGCGGAAAATCGGCGGAAAGTTTTTGCGAGCAAAAATATCAATGAAGATCAATACAAAAAAGAAATGACCGCTATTCGACAAAAACCTTTTGAAAATTTTGAGCGAAACTTAAAGTTGGCTAAACAAAATTTTGAGAAACGGGGATTTCAGGTCTATGAAGTCAAGGAGGCCAAAGAAGCTCGAAATATTTTAAATAAAATTATTGGAAAAAGTAAGAAAATAATTTCCTCCAAAACTAATACTGGGCGAGAAATTGAAATTAAAAAAGTTTCCGAAAAGTTTGATTGGAACGAAACTGATTTGGGTGATTTTATTGTAAAAATGTTCAAAGAGACTGATGAGCACTTTGTTTTGCCGGCTATTCATATAACAGCCGAAATGATTAATAAGAAAATTAAACAAATATATAAAGATGAGATTGGAACCGATCCAGAAAAATTGACGCATTATTTATGTCGAAAAATTCGAGAGAAGATTTTGGAAGCTGAAATTGGAATAACAGGAGCGAATTTTTTCACTCAAGAAGGACAAATAGTTTTATTAGAAAACGAGGGGAATATTTCTTTGGTTTCTCGGTTGCCGAAAAAACATATTGTGATTTGTGGAATTGATAAAATTACCGAATCGGTTGACGACGCTGTAAAGCTTTGTCAAACAGCGGCGCTTTTTGGAACTGGTCAAGATATTACCCAATATGTTTCAGTAATCTCTGGCCCGTCTAAAACAGCCGATATTGAAAATCAATTAGTTCAAGGAGCTCAAGGAGCGCATGAAGTTCACGTTATTTTAGTTGATAATGGACGGCGGAAAATGATTAAAAAAGGTTTTGGCGATATTTTACGTTGTATTAATTGTGGATCCTGCATCAATTTTTGCCCGGTTTATAATCAAAAAGGAAGTCGTTACGGCAACGAAGGTTATATTGGGTCTAAGGGAATTGTGTTTTCCGCAGTCCAAGAAAATTTAAAAGCTGCTTATAAGAATGGTAGTCATGATTGTACTATTTGTGATTCTTGTTATCGAAATTGTCCAATGAAAATAGGATTGCCTTGGATGGTACGAGAAATTAGAATGGAACAAGGAAGAAGCGGAATCCAAAGTTTCGCTAACAAAGAAATGATGGGCAAAATAAAAAAGGACGGTAATCCTTTTGGTAAGAAAAATGATGACAAACTTCCAGACAAATTGTATTGTTGCTAAAAATAAAGAGCCTTTATTTTCAAAATTTGCAATAAACCAATTTGCAATTTTCAATCAATGATTAATTAAAAAGTTTATAATGAACGTGAACTCTGCTCGCGTAAATTTGAAAATTAAATCATTGAAAATTTATTGTAAATTGTGAATTGAAAATTAGCGTTAGCTTCCTAGTATTTATTTGGTCCTATTATCAGCGATAGAAACACCATAGTTAATATTCCAGTAACCACTCCGTAGATAATAGCTTGTGGTTCAGTCAAGATTCCTATACGTCGAAAATCCATAATCGCAAAAATTGAGAAAAAGATTGGAATTAGTAGAAAAGGACCGAAAACTTGATAAACGGGAACGTCTTTTTCTTCGACTTTCAGGGCAAGCGGAAAAAATACTAGAGAAGCTAAAACTGTAGCAAATAACCACAAGAAAAACTCAAACAAGTGGTTTGAAAATAAATTAATTAGTGAAATTGCCAAGAATAAGGCTGGAAAAATAAAAAAAAGTTTTCGCATTATTTTGTTTTTGAATCTTCAAATTTCTTCGAGTTAAGTATAGCAGAAAAGAAAACATTCTCAAAATAGGGAGGTTGTAAAAGCTTCTCGAATATGATATTTTAGAGGTGTAAAGAATGGAGGGCTTAGAGTTAAAATCAAAAGGATGAAAAGCAAAAGCAAAAAAAAGTTGAAAAAAATAAATTTTAAAGATTGGATAAAAAAAGAAGAAGTCAAAATAAGATTTAAGTGGTTTGCTTTGTTTTTTTTAGGATTTTTAATTGGAATAATGTTTAAATCTCAAGCTTCTCGGACGATTGTGGCAGGTTATGACGATTACAGGGCTATGCAAAATTTAAGTGGAAAGTCGTTAGGAATAAATGAAGAAAATATTGAAAATTAGAGGGTAGATTATAATAAATAATGATATAAATTAAAGCCTTATTTTTAAATTCAAAAAATGGTCAGAAAAAATAAAAATAAGGAGGGAAAAATAAAGAGAAGCAAAAAGGTAGTCAGAAAAACTTCCCCCGCCTCTCCAAAGGCGGACATGGCAAAAAGTGGGCGTAGTAAAAAGAGGGCTAAGCCAAGAGTTTATAAAAAGAGTCAGGTTAAAAAGATAAAAATTAGATCCAGCCAAAAAACAATTAAAAAACCTGAAAGAGGAATGACACTAAGGGGGATTGAAGCGCAAAAAGAAAATTCAAAGAAAATTCAAAATTTGACTGCGGTTTTGCTGATTGTCTTAGGGTTGTTTGTTGGAAGTTTATTTGTTGATATAGCCCAGTTCGTTACTAAAAATGGTTATTCTGAAAGAGCCTTAAGAGAGGCAGACGTGTTTGAGTTGGGAGATAAAACCTGGGTAGCTTATCAAGAACCAGCCATAAAAGTTGATATTTTAGTGGCTGACGATGAAGAAAATTGTCCGACTTGCAAAGCTGATGAAATTTTAGTTTGGATGAAGAAGTTTATGCCGACTATGGTGGTTAACGAAATTTCTGAATCTTCATTGGCTGGAATCAAGTTAATTAATAAATATGATTTAAAAACTATTCCCTCATTTGTTTTTGACGAAAAAGTTCAGGAAGCTAGTTTTTTTAAAGAAGATCAAGTTCAAGAAATTTTTGAGCGGAAAGAAAATGGTTTAGTTTTGAACGCTACTGCCCTGGGAATTCCAGCTGGAAAATACTTGGAAACTCCCGGAGAAAAAGCTGGTGATATTGTTATTGGGGAAAAAGATGTCCAGGTGAAATTAATAACATTTTTCGATTTTCAATGTCCGTATTCTAGAATTTTTTATGAAGCTGCTAAGGAAGCCCGAGGTGAATTTGTTGCAGATCAATTGACAATGGTTTATAAAAGTTTTCCGCTAGATCTCCACGGTCAGGCCATTAGCGCTGCTTTGGCTGGTCAATGCGCTTACCAACAAGGTCGATTTGAGGAAATGGCTGATTTGTTATTTGCCAACCAACAAAATTGGGGAGTGACAGAAGATTTTAAAATTTTTGAACAGTATGCTTTGAGGATAGGATTGGATAAAAAACAGTTTGATGAATGTACGAATTCAGAAGAAAGTCAGGAATTAATTCAGGAATCTATTAATCAGGGAGATCAATTCGGAATTGCTGGAACCCCCGCTTCTTTTATTGGCGATGAATTCTTGAATGGGATTTTTCAAAAAGAGGGGATTGTAGAGATTGTTAACGAAAAATTACAGCAAAATTAATTTTTAAGGTTTCAAGGGACTATTCCCAAACTCCAATTTTCGTCCAAATTTTTAAATTTCAGCTGCAACTTGTTTCATAAAGTTTGCAAATATACCATATTTACGCACTTTTCTCAACTGCGTTTCGCTTGAAATTTAAAAATTTAGCTTGAAAAGCGAGTTCGGAAACAGTCCCTTCATATAAAATAAAATGAAAAAAATATTAGAAATAATTATTTACGGTAGAGGCGGGCAGGGAGCTAAAACTACGGCAGAAATAATTGCCCAAGGGGCTTTATTAGAAAATAAATACGTACAAGCTTTTCCAGAATTTGGTCCAGAGAGAAGCGGTGCTCCGGTTCAAACTTTTGTTCGAATTTTTGACAAGTCTATTAAGACTAGGGAGCCGATTTTTAATCCAGATTGTTTTATGGTTTTAGATGAAACTTTGTTGGAGATTTTTGATGGTTTTCAAGATTTGGATAAGAATTCTTTTTTGATAATAAATACTCGGAAAACCAAGGCGGAAATTTTGAAAGAAATTAAATTCAAGGGTAAATTGATTATTGTTGATGCCTCAGGGCTTTCGATGAAAGTGATCGGGGAGAATCGGCCTAACACGGTAATTCTAGGCAAGTTCGCGGCGGTTACAAAAATGGTTAAACTGGAAAACTTAATAAAAGTTTTTCGTAATAAGTATCAAGAGAAGCTGGGGATGGAGAAAGCTAATAAAAATATTAATGCAATTCGAGTAGCCTATGAAGAAAAATAAAGAAAAAGGACAAGAATTAGGGGCGGTGATTGAAAATAAAAAGGAAAACTATCCACCTACCGGAGAATGGTCGCAGGTTAAACCAGAAATTAATGAAAAATGTATAGCTTGTGGTCAATGCGTGAAAGCTTGCCCGGAAGATACGATTAGAATAAAAAAAAGAGGAGAAAAAGATAGAGCGACCGTAGATTATGATTATTGTAAGGGTTGCGGTTTGTGTGCAGGGGTTTGTCCAGTGCAAGCTATTGAGATGGTCGAAAAAAATAAGGACTAAGTATAAAAATAATTCAGTAAAACTTGTAAATGAACGCAGGTAATTTTTTAGTGATAGATTTTGATAGTACTTTTGTTAAGTTAGAAGCCCTGGAAGAAGTAGCGAAAGAAGCTCTAAAAGACAATCCGAAGAAAAATGAAATTCAAAAAAAGATAGAAGAAATTACAAAAAAGGGAATGCGGGGCGAGATTTCTTTTGCGGAATCTTTAAGAAGTCGATTGAAGCTTTTTTCAGCTAGTCAGAGTGACGTTGACAAAGTAGCCCGGAAAATTAAAGAAAATATTACTGACTCTTTCTTGGATAATAAGGATTTTTTTGAAAAAAATAGTCAGCAAATTTTTGTAATATCGGGCGGGTTCAAAGAATGTATTTTTCCAGTTTCGGATTATTTTAAAATTTCTCGAGAAAATATTCTAGCCAATGAATTTGTTTTTGATAGTCAGGGAAAAGTTTCAGGAATTAATGAAGGCAGTTTTTTAAATAAAGCTCACGGAAAAGTTAAACAGATGGAAGCTTTGAATCTTAAGGGAACAATTTTTGTAGTTGGGGATGGCTGGACTGACTATGAAATCAAAAGGGAAGAAGAGGCTGATTATTTTTTGGCTTTTACAGAAAATGTTTCACGACAAAGCGTGATAGAACTAGCTGATAAAAAAGTCGATAATTTTAATGATGTAATAAGTTTTATTCATGATAAGCAAAAATAAAAAAGTAGCCTTAACTGGCGGTTTCGCCGTTGGGGAAGCTATCAACCAAATTAATCCAGACGTGATGGCGGTTTATCCGATTACTCCTCAAACTCCAATCGTGGAATATTTTTCCAAAAAAGTAGCCGATGGTAAAGCCGACACCGAAATGATTCAAGTTGAATCAGAACATAGCGCTATGAGCGCTTGTATCGGAGCTTCAGCGTCGGGGGCTCGGACGATGACCGCTTCGGCTTCTCAGGGAGTTATGTATATGATGGAGGTTCTACCAGTAGCTTCGGCAATGCGCTTGCCGATTGTAATGGCGGTGGCTAATCGGGCGATTTCGGGTCCTTTGAATATTCACTGTGATCATTCGGACGCAATGGCGATGCGAGATACTGGATGGATTCAAATTTTTTCTGAAAATGCTCAAGAAGCTTATGACAATACTTTTATCGCGCTTAAATTAGCGGAAAAAGTTTTATTACCGGCCACAATTAATTTAGACGGATTTATTCTTTCTCATAGTGTCGAAAACCTAGAATTGCTAGGAGATGGAACAATTTATAAATTTATTGGGGACTATAAACCGCAACAACATCTTTTGGATTTCGAGAAACCTAAAACTTTTGGACCAATTGCCTTACCAGATAGCTATAGTGCTGTCCCTGGATGCGTGGGTAAAACTTCTCTGC
>DAOWHU010000088.1 GCA_030641245.1 bacterium | reverse complement strand
ATTTTCGAATATTAAGTAAATCAAAATTAGCAGCCTCCAGAATAATTTGACTGGTATCAGCGCTAATGCCTGACTTTTTGCCGCCCTTAATTCCAGCTAAAGCCAAAGATTTTCCTTGATTGGCAATCACTAAATCTTCTTCGTGAAGCTCCAAATTGCCATCACTTAATAGTTCTAATTTTTCTTGAGATTTAGCTTTTCGAACCACAATATTAACTTTTCCGCTATCAGCCACCTGCTCAAAATCAAAAGCGTGCAAAGGGCTACCCGTTTCCAACATCACATAATTGGTAATATCAACCACATTATTGATAGGTTCCATACCACTAGCCACTAAACGCGCTTGCATCCAACCCGGGGATTGACCAAGTTTAATATTTTTTAAAACCGCTCCCATATATCGAGGACATAGTTTATCCTCTTTGATTTCAATATTTAAAAATTTTCCCTCTTTTTTAAAATCAGTATTTAAATCAGTATTTAAATCTATATTTCGACCTTCCATGGCCGCTATTTCTCGAGCTAGACCTTGATAACTCAAACAATCATGAGATCGGTTGGGCAAAATATCAAAATCTAAAATTTCATCTTCCAAATTCAAAGCTTTTGCCAACGCCACTCCCACCTCCAATTTCTCATCTAAAACCATGATTCCCTCGTGATCTTTGCCTAAACCAAGTTCATCTTCAGCACAAATCATTCCACTTGATTCCACTCCTTGCACCTCAGTTTTTTTAATCTCAATTTTACTTTGAGGCAAAATAGCTCCTGGTAAAGCCACTGGAACTTTCTGGCCCTCCTTAACGTTAGAGGCACCACAAACAATCTGAACATTTTCACCAAATTTCCCCAAATTCAAATGAACCACCTTCAATCGATCGGCAACAGAATGAGCTTCAACCTTATTGACTTCTCCTACTATAAAATTTTTAAAACCCGAAGCCAAATTGATTTGTTCTTCCAGCTCAAAACCTCTTAGCATTACTAAATCAATCAACTCCTGTGGATTTTTTTTAGTTTTTGAAATTTCTTTCAACCAATTATATGAAAAACGCATTTTTTGTATAAATTACTTTTTAGATATGTTTAAGATAAAAATTGCAAATAACGCTCGATATCGTCATCGGTCACTAGTCATCGGTCATCAAAATCTGCATGGCAATGATGACTGATTACCGATTACTGATGACTTCATATTTACTGTACAAACTAATTTCTAGAAAAATTTTTTGCTTGCTAAAACTGTCGAATAAACCTAAGGTCTCCACTTCTAAAATTACGAATATCGCCCACTTGATGTTTCATCATTGCTAATCGCTCGATTCCAAAACCCCAAGCAAAACCTTGATACTTATTTTTTTCGTATCCAGCTGATTCAAAAACTCGCTGATTGACCATTCCGCAACCACCCATTTCCAGCCAACCAGTGTGCCCGCAAGTTGGGCAACCTTTCCCCTGACAAACCTTGCAAGAAATATCAAACTCAAAGCTAGGTTCAGTAAATGGAAAATAGCTAGGTCTTAACCTAATTTCTATTTTTTCACCAAAAAAAGCGCTGAAAAATTCCTGAGCAATACTTTTGAAATTAGCAACGCTCACAGAATCCCCCACCACTAAAGCTTCGAATTGACAAAAAGAATGTTCATGATGAGCATCGGTGGCCTCGTAACGATAAGCTTTTCCAGGAACTATCACTTGAAAAGGTGGTTTATGCTTTTCCATATAACGCACCTGAGCATTAGAGGTATGAGTTCGAACTAATAATTTTTCTCCTTTTTTATTCTTATTTTTAATCCAAAAAGTATCCCAAAGATCTCGCGCGGGATGATTTTTGGGAATATTCAAAGCATCAAAGTTATACCATTCATTTTCAATTTCTGGTCCATCAGCAATTTCAAAGCTCATAGAGGTAAAGATGTCTTCAATCTCTCTTTGAACCTTAGACAATAGGTTGAGATGACCAATCGCTTCTTTTTTTCCAGGAGCAGTCACGTCTATCCAGTCTTTTTCTAAATCCTTTCTCTGTTGAATTTCTTCAATTAAATCCATCAATTTAGTTTCGACTTCTTTTCGAGTCTGATTAGCCAAAGAACCAAATTCTTTTTTCTCTTCCGAACTTAGATCTTTGATTCCTTTGAGAAGTTGGTTAAGTTCACTTTTCCGACTTAAAAATTTGATTCGAAGTTCTTCTAGTTTTCCTAAATCATTTCCAGCCTCCTGAAGACCTTTCTCAAAATCACTTTTTATTTTTTCTAAAATATCTTTAGACATCACAAAAGATTAAATATTTACATTCAATAGCCCTATTATTCCACACCAGAAAGAAAATATCAACCTAAAAATGTCATCAGTCACTGGTCATCAGTCATCGAAATCACATTGACAACAATGACCATCAACTGATTACTGATAACTTCAAAAAATAAAAGTCCAAAAAGCGCTAATATTGTTTTGTCTGAAATACTTCTCATGCTACAATATTTGTACAATATACAGGTCTATGCCACTAAAAAACTTCGCATAAAAACGAGTTAGACAAAATTATAATTTATAAAGTTAAAAAGCAACTATGTGCACTACAATAGCAAAAAAAATAGAAGGTAGTTGGTATTTAATTAAAACCAGAGACCCTGTTCCATGGATGCGCTGGGATGATGAAATAAAGCTTTTCGATTCCAAGGTTGATAAACATAAAAAATTGATTATACAAAACCCAAACCCACAAGAGGACGGTTATTATGGAGGTGTTAATGAAAAAGGCGTTGTATTTATATCAACTTTTGTGCCTGTTGCTGAAAATCAAGTTTCTTATATTCGCAGGCCATACATCAGATTAATTCTTAATGCATCTACTGCCAAGAAAGCTGTTGAAATTATTAAATCTTTTAACCCACGTATTGGAGGAAATATGTTTATTGCAGATGACAATGAATGTTATGGAATTGAAAGTAACCCAGACAAATATTATATTGAGAATATTGAT
>DAOWHU010000033.1 GCA_030641245.1 bacterium | reverse complement strand
TAAATTATTCGCTTATTAAAAAATAAAAACCTCTGGTTTCCCCCAAAGGAACGTTTGAAAAAATTTACAATCAATTTTTAATAACTTAATTTTCAATCTGTCTGCCCGTCTCGCCGAAGGCTTGCCGAGGTGGACCGTCCAGCAAATTTTCAAACTCAAACAAACAAAGCTTGCTCTTGTAAATTTTTGAATCGTTGAATTGAAAATTGATTGTAAATTGAAAACTATTCGCTATTTTCGCTCTCTCTTCCTATCAAAAGCTCTCTCGGCTTAGATCCGTTCTTTGGCCCTAATACTCCAGTCCTTTCCAACTCATCAATAATTCTTGTAGCTCTTTGGAAACCGATTCTGAAACGAGTCTGCAAAAAAGAAGCTGACAAGCCACCCGAGCTAATTGCTAATTGTTTAGCTTCTTCAAAGAGTTCGTCTGTCTGATCATCTCCATCGCTAAAGCCACCCGGAACTAGCGAGGATTGAGTTCCGCCTGATTTGTCTAAAAATTCACCCAAAGAATTAGAAACTGTATCATTTTCATCGAATTTCTTTCTGGCCGCCTCTTCTTTAATATAACTGACTAATCTGGCAGTTTCCTCATCAGAAATATAGGCTCCCTGGATTCTCTTCATTTTACCGGCTCCATTGTTTGAAAGCAACATATCTCCATTACCCAGCAAATTCTCCGCTCCCATTTTGTCTAAAATAGTTCGAGAATCAACTTGAGTAGCCACCTTCAAGGCAATTCTAGTGGTAATATTGGCCTTCATCAAACCAGTAATAACTTCCACCGTTGGTTTTTGAGTAGAAACAATTACGTGAATTCCAACTGCTCGAGCTTTCTGAACTATCCTAACAATTAAAACTTCTACCTCTTTCCCGTAGGCCATCATTAAATCATTAAGCTCGTCAATTACAACCACAATATACGGCATAATTTCTAAATCTCGATAAATAATCTTTCCTGTCTCTTCATCTTCTACTCGACGTTTTTTACCTTTCTGAACTTTTCGATTATAGGAATCAATATCTCGAACACCCGTTTCTTCTAATAATTCATATCTTCCCTCCATTTCGTTAACTGTCCATTGTAAAGATTTAATTACTTTAGAAGGCTCAACGATAACTGGACTAGCTAAGTGAGGAATATCATTATAAAAATTAAGCTCGACTCGCTTGGGATCAATTAACAATAATTTAAGATCTTCTGGGGAATTTTGATATAGCAAACTGGCCAAAATAGTGTTAATGCAAACACTCTTACCAGTGTTAGTCGCCCCGGCTATCATTAGATGAGGCATTTGCTTAATGTCCTCTAGAATAAACTCGCCATAAACATCTTGTCCCAAAACAATAGTCAAATTGGATTTGCTTTCTTGAAATTCAGCACTTTCTAAAACAGATTTTATCCGAACCTCTGCTTTGTATTCCGAAGGCAAAGGCAATTCTATTCCAATCAAAGATTTCCCCGGAATTGGAGCTTCAATCCGAATCGATGAGGTCGCCAAAGCCATTGCTAAATTATTTTGTAAAGTGACAATCTTATTTAATCTCACCCCTTTATCAGGCTTAAAAGTATACTGCACCATGGAAGGACCCACATTATATCCCTTGAAATAAACATCTATACCAAAATCAGCCAAGGTTTTAACTATTAACTCCGCTTTCTGATCTAAATTTTTTGGATTCTGTCTCTTCTTAGGATCTTGTAATAAATTTAAAGGCGGTAATTTCCAATCACCGACTTTTCTTAAGGATTCTTTGGATCGGCCTTTTTTGTTACCAGAAGCTTCTATAGAAGCTTCTCCGGAAACTTTTTCGCCATTTTTAAACTCTCCTTCCTCATCAGAAAACTTGATGGAACTTTCTTTAATATTCGTTTTTTCTTCTTTTTTAATTGATTCTTTCTTCCCCCGAATAAACCTAAGGGTTCTCATTTTAGAGAAAAAACCCAGATACCAATCTTTGATTTTAGTAAAAAGCTTAGTTAAAGGAAAGTTAAAAGTCAAGATCATTCCAATTAGAAAAAACCCTCCGGCTAAAATAGAAGCGGCCAATATTCCTAAGTATTTAATTAAAATATAAGCAAAAGCCAATCCGATAAAACCGCCGCCTTTACCAGCCTTAGCAACCTCCTCCATCTCTTCTAAACCATAAAAACCATGTAAGATTGTAGCCAGAAAGAATAAAAATACAACTGCTCCGATGGTCGTTAAATAATATCGATATTTATCGTATCTTCTAAAATAAACAAATCCTAGAACTAGCAACAAGATTGGTAACAAAAATCGGCTCCAACCTAAAGCTAGCCCTAGCCCTCTGTTAATATAGCCGCCTATTACCCCTGCTTGTTGAAATAAGCTCAATAAAAACAAGAGTGAAAAAACCACCAAAAGAATAGCGGCAATGTTCTTCTTAATATCTGAATGCATTAACTCCTTCTTAGTCGGCTTTTCAAACTGAGAGATGTTTTTACCTTTAACTTTGATTTTTTTGTTTTCCTTTTCGTCTTTCATTTTGATAAATTTATATCTGATTCTTAGTACTAATAGCCCATTATTCTCCAAATCATCCAGTGATTTTTTTTGTTCTTTTTTTCATCACTTTCCATTCTCTGCATAGCATAACGAGATTTAACTATCCCACCAAATAAATTGAAAGCGATGTAACCGTCTTTCAATTCTCCTTTCATTAAACCCCATCGACCTTTATCCCAAATTGTTAATTCTCCTTCCCCAAATTTTCCTTTGGCAATTTTTTTATCAGAATTTAAAAAAGTTAAAGGTTTACTATCAACTTTTATCGCTAAATGTCTCACTTCTGGTTCCAGAGGAATATTTTTGGGAATAATCCAAGAGTGTAAAATACTCACTTTGTTGTTTTTGTCTTTCACTTCCAATCTAAAATCAAAATGAAACCTTGTCGCCTGATGTTCTTGAATAACGAACCGATTTCCAGGCGTTTCTTCAGACTTCTTCGGATTGCCTCGTGGAGCACAGCCTCCTTCACCACGATATCTTTTTAAATCCATAACAGTAAGATTCTAACATAGTTCAATAAAGAATTAAAGAGATTTAAAAAATTAAAGTTAAAAACATTTTCAAGTTTTACAGTATTCAACACCCAACATCCAATACTCATTCAATGACAAAATACTAAATTCAAATTAAACGTTGAATTATTGAATATTGGATGCCCGTCTCGCCAAAGACCACACCGAGGCGGAAATGTTGAATATTGAACATTGAATGTTTTAAGCTTATTTAATCTTACTTCTTTCCAACGCTAATTTCACGAGTTCATCCAAAAATTTTGGAAATTCCAATCCATGTTCTTTAGCTGCTTGGGGCGCCAAGGATGTCGCCGTCATTCCAGGAATAGTATTAATCTCCAAAAAATAAAGTCTATCATCTTCATTGCAAATGAAATCAGCTCGAGCTAAGTCCCAACAGCCAATCGCCCTAAAGGCTTTCAGAGCATCTTCTTGCACTTTGTCTTTTAGTTCCTCGGAAATAGAAGCTGGACAAATTTCTTCCGAGGCTCCCACTTCGTACTTAGCTTTATAGTCAAACCATTCTGAACTTTTTGGTTTAATTTCAATCACCGGCAAAGCTTCTGGATTTCTATTTCCTAATATTGCCACAGTTAACTCTCGACCGCCTATAAATTCTTCCAGCAAAACTTCCCCGTGCTTTAGGGCTTTTTTAATTCCCTTCTTCAACTCTTCTTTAGTTTTAGCAATGCTAATCCCCACTGATGACCCTAATTCAACTGGTTTAACTACGATAGGGAGCCTTAAATAATTCATGGCTCTATCAATATCGTATTCTTGATCTTTTTGAATAACTAAATCTCGAGCCACTTTAACTCCAAAATTTTCTACTATTTTTTTGGTTTTAAATTTATTCATTGCCAAAGCACTAGCTAAACAACCCGAAAAAACATAAGGAACTTGCAACATCTCCAACATTCCCTGAAGAGTTCCATCTTCTCCATAAGGACCATGGAGAGCTGGAAAAACTAAATCAAATTCCTTATCCAAAGTAGCTTCAATAAATTTTTTCAAATCTGTTTTTGGATCATACCTAAAAATCTCATACTTCTTTTTGTTCAAAGCTTGAAAAATCTTCTCACCAGTATTTAATGATACTTCTCTTTCTTCTGATAGCCCTCCGGATAATAAGGCAATTTTAATTTTTTTCATAAAAAGGTTTAGCGATTATTTTCATTATTATATCATAGAAACAAGTGAAAATTAAGCAAATCAATAAATAAAAAACTAGAAGTCACCAGCAATCGGTAAACGGTAAACGATTATTTATCCATGCGAATGCCGATTGCTAATGACTGGTTACTGATTACTGATAATAAAAAGAACCTCGCCAAAGTGAAGTTCTTAAACATAACTGAAAATAATTTAAGAAAAGAAACCCTATTCTATATCTTTGAACTTCCTGACTCCCAACCAAATCAAAGCTGCTAAAGCCAACCCTAAAATTAGTAGATGAAGCCAATCCTGCGCCAATTCCCAATATCTCAGCGAAGCCACTATAAAAGTCAAAACTCCTCCCAATGAAAAGGAAGCCGCTAGAACCTGATTAATTCCAGTCAAAAAACTCAAGCCTAAAGAAATAACTCCCAAAACTACCAAAATCATAAAAACATTTTTTTCGTAAACTTCTCTGAAGTCTTGATACCTTTGAGAACACAGAAATTCTTGGTTACAATAACCTTTTTCCTCGACACCCCTGAAAGATTCATCCCATTGACCGCCTTTTTTAATACAATCCTCAGCATTAGTAATTCTTTCTATCTTTTGTTCCTGAGGACAAAAATCTTCCCGCTCTTGACTCGGATAGATTACTTTGATCGCATAGGCAAAGAAAAGATTGAGGATAATCGCGATCCCAATTATCAAAGGCCATTTTAAAAATTTTTTAGTTTTCATTTTATTTTTTTATAATTTAACTTTAGCCCTATTTTATACTAAATACTGACTACTGTATACTAAATACTGCTTTTACACTCCTGCTCTTCCCAACACTCCACTCTTATTGTCCCTTTTTCTAGGGTATTCAAAATTTCAGCCCCACTAGCCTTAAGACGATCTAAGGCTTCTTCGGCCGGATGGCCATAAGAGTTTTTTCCCACTGAAATAACGGCTTTTTGAGGAGAAGTTTTTTCCAAAAAATCGACCCCACTAGAATTTTTAGAGCCATGATGAGCGACCTTCAACCAGTCAACGTCTAGATTGTGACCGTCTTGAATTAAATCATTCTCGGTTTTAAATCCAACATCTCCTGTAAACAAAAAAGAATTTTGACCAAAATCTAAACGGGCCACCACTGAATTATCATTGGCGTTTAATTCTAACCCGTCTGGATTAAAGAAGCTCAAAACTAAATCCTCTCCAAATTCAATACTGGAATTTTCTGTTACTTCTTGATGCGCAATATTTTTATTTTCTAACAAATCAGTTACTACCGTCACCGCATCCGTTTCAGCGAATTGACCATTATCCAAAAACAAGCCTACTCTAAAATTTTCTAAAACTGCTCGCATTCCTCCCACATGATCTTTGTCATAATGGGTGGCAATTACAACTTCTATAAAACGATCTTGAGCTGGCATCGCCCGGCTCAATTCACTCATAATTTTTTTGTTACTAATTCCACTGTCAATTAGGATTTGATATTGATCTTGATAATTAATTAAAATTGCGTCGCCCTGGCCCACATCCAAAAAGCTAACTACTAAAGGAACTTTTTTACTAAAAGGTCGAGACAAAAAAAGCTGGACGATTAAAACCAGCAATAGAAAAATTAATAGGAATAGAAGGATTTTTTTAAAAGATAGCATTTAAAAAAATAAATTTTTAAAAGTCATCAGTCACTAGTCATCAGTCATCGGCAAACACGTCCTACTCTCATTGATGACTGATTACCGATTACCGATGACTTTGATTTTTTCCAAATAAGACTCTAACTGCTTTTATTTTAGGTTTAAGTAATTTTTTCGAACTCGCAAAATGCAACTGTTTCCACTTCCGTTCTAATTTATCAAAAACTTCTTTCCGGGCCTCTTTTTGATTTTTGTTTTCATGTACAAAAGAGTACCAAAAAATTCCTTCAATCTCATCAAAATTACTGATCACATCCGCTTCGGCCACAATTTTTTCTTCCAAACTCTCTCTTTTATTGTTTTGAGAACCCCGATGATTGAGAATGCATTTTTCAACTAACCTAATTTTATTTTCAGGATAATCAAGTTCAACTAATTTTTTTCTAGCAATCTTGACTCCAGTCAAATGATGATTTTCTCGACCATCTACAATCGACCCGATGTCATGCAACCAGGCTGCTACTAAAATCACTTCCTGATCACCACCTAGCTCGTTTGATAATCTTTTAGCCCACCTAACCATCGGTTTAAAATGACATTCAAAGGGCTCAAAACCATATTTACTGGTTGGCTTCTGACATTTCTCTTTCACAAACTTTTTAACTTCTTTGACAATACTCATGTGGTTTAATTTTGAATTTACTTCTTCCAATCTTCTATTAAAATTCCTTTGCCATATTTTTTAACTATAACTTTCTGACGTTCTCTTAATTTTAGTTCTTTGATCAAATCCTTGGGAATACTTATATAATAGGCTCCTTGACCATTTTTTGTGATTTTTCTAATGTCTTTCTTTCGCATTTTATTTTATTTAATTATTTTTTTGATTCTAACATATTTATTAAGGTAACGTTAGGGTAACGATACCCTACCGTTACCCTTCTGAGATTATTTTATTGACAAAAAATCAAAAATCTGCTTAAATAAAAATTTACCAAAGCATGTTTTATTAACTTGATCTTTAAGGAGGAATACTACATGGCAGAAACTAATTACGGTTCACAAACTGAACCAAAAGAAGAAGCTCCCAAAGAGGAAAAACCAGTCGATGTTAAACCGATACAGTACAATACTCGGGGAAACCATGGAAGCGGCGAGGGGACTGTAATATAAACCCTCCTTCCCAGGCTAAAACGTCCGACCAGGAACCCATGCCGCTATTAACGCCATGGGTTTTCTGCTTTCTTGAGATTTTTACTTTTACCTCACCAAAAACCATTAGTTCCCTTGACAAAAACATCAATATACTATATATTATTACTCTGTACCTAAACATCAACCCATAAAAAGGAGACATTAAAAAATGACCTTAAAATTAGATTGGACTAAGAAAAACGCAACGCTTCAGGAAGCTTTAATCGGAAGCGCCACTGCTGTTATTACAAAAATGACGACTGGAGGCTTCACCGAAGTACCTGAACGTCAGGCAGTTTATTTTGCAGTTCGAAAAGAAAATGATTTAGAAAGATTTTTCCGGTTAAAAATCGGCACTACCTTTCCAGATAATATCTTTCAGGAGGGCTGTTTCAACTGCTCCGCCGAAAAAGAGGAGCGAATAAATAAATTCCATCTTGATTCTTCTTATGAAAAACGGAATGAAAAAAAGAAAAGATACGGTGGCGCTATTAAGCTTATCATCAATGATGTGGTTTGGCTTTTTTCAATCTCCGGTCTAAGAGAACCCGAGGATCAATCTGCCAGCTTGCTCATTCCACATCTGCTAATTCCTGACCATATCAATTTGAAAAATCCTCAGGTCCAAAACATAATCAGCATCAGCAGCCTATTTGAAAACAAAACCCCTGAGCTATTTGAAAACGTCAGCCTTCAGTTGACAGGAACCTAGACCCATCCCCGGGCATAACCGCCCACAAAAAATCCTGCATCGCACCAACACGCGGAGCAGGATTTTTCTTTTCTTAATTTTTATTTTCCCCACTAAAAAAGCGGGCACAGCCCGCTAATCTTAAATCTTGAATCCTAAATCTATATTCTAAATTAAAATTAAAATCTTAATTTTTTCCGCAACATTTCTTGTATTTTTTACCACTTCCGCATGGACAAGGTTCATTCCTTCCAACCTGAACACCCTTCTTAACTGGTTGCGCTTTAGCCTCCGGTTTTCCTTCTCCCGCCGATGATTGAAATTGCTGAGGAGTATCTCCACCACTAAACTTTAGATTCTGAGCAACCGCCTGAGGGCTAGGCACGGCCTGATTCTCCATTGGCTGAATCCTAAAAAAAGTTTTTATCATCGAATGATTGATGTTTACCAAGAGGTTTTGAAAAAGAGCAAACCCTCTTTTTTTGTATTCAATCAAAGGATCTCTCTGCCCATAGCTCTGCAAATTTGTTGAATCTCTCAAATGGCTAAGCTGATCCAAATGCTCCATCCAATATTGATCAGTGGTCTTAAGATAAACTTCTTTTTCAATTTTACGAAAAATTTCTTCCCCAATTTTTTGTTCTTTTTGACTGTACTCCTCTTTTAAAAGTTGGGAAATGTAATCCATCATAGCACTTTTTTTGGCTTCCCCAGAAGGATATTCTCTAGATTTCTTAATCTTAGAAAGCTGAGTCTTGAGACCCTTTTGTTCACCAATCAAAACTTCAATCTCTTCTTGGATTTCCTTTGTATTCCACTTCTCTTCTAACTCTTCGGCAGTATGAGCGGAAACCATCCCCTCAACCTCGGTTTTCAAAATATCTTCTATCTCAGTTTTAATTTCTTTCTTCTTGAGAACTTTTCGCCGTCGTTCATAGATAACTTCTCGTTGCTTGTTAACCACGTCATCATACTCTAAAATTTGTTTTCGAATGTCAAAGTTGTGCCCTTCAATTTTAGACTGAGCTGATTCAATTGATTTGGAAATAATTCCATTTTCAATTGGTTGATCATCTGGTAATCCCAATTTATCCATCAAGCCCCACATTCGATCTCCCCCAAATCTTCGCATTAATTCGTCTTCCAGGGAAACATAAAATTGACTAGTTCCAGGATCACCTTGCCGTCCTGATCGTCCTCGCAATTGATTATCAATCCGCCGAGCTTCGTGTCGTTCAGTTCCAATAATATACAAACCACCCAGCTCTTTTACTCCTTCTCCCAACTTAATATCTGTTCCTCGACCAGCCATATTAGTAGCAATTGTTATTGAATCTTTCTTACCAGCATCAATAATAATTTGAGCTTCTTTCTCATGATTCTTAGCATTTAGAACTTCATGCGGAACCCCAGCTTTCGACAAAGCTTCTGATAAAGCTTCTGATTTTTCAATTGCGACCGTTCCCACCAAAACTGGTCGTCCAACCTTTCGAAGTTCTTTAATCTTTTCCACAATAGCGTTAAACTTTCCTTTTTCATTCTTATAAACCACGTCTGGTAAATCTTCTCGAGTCATTGGCTTGTTAGTAGGAATTTGAACCACTTCTAATTTATAAACCTTGTCAAACTCTTCAGCTGAAGTTAGGGCCGTCCCAGTCATTCCTGACAATTTTTTATACATTCTAAAATAATTTTGGAAAGTGATTGAAGCTAAAGTTCGAGATTCTCGCTGAATCTGAACTTTCTCCTTAGCCTCAATAGCTTGATGAAGGCCCTCGCTATAACGACGACCAGGCATTAAACGTCCCGTGAAATCATCCACAATCACGATCTCACCCTCTTTAACCACGTAGTCCCGATCATTTTTGAAAATCACATAAGCCCTCAGAGCTTGTTCTAAATGATGAACATAACGAGTCCGACTAGTTTCAAACAAATTGTCTATCCCTAATAATTTTTCTACTTTAGAAATTCCTTTTTGAGTTAAATCAGTAGATTTTAATTTTTCATCTAAATTGAAATCAGTTCCCTCTTTTAACTGAGGAACAATCTTGGCAAACTGCTCATAGAGTTTCGTAGATTCTGAATCTGAAGTAGAAATAATCAAAGGAGTCCGAGCTTCATCAATTAAGATCGAATCGACTTCGTCCACAATCACGAAATTTAATTCTCGTTGAGCCATTTGCTCTTCAGACTGAGCCATATTATCTCGCAAATAATCAAAGCCGAATTCATTATTAGTCCCATAGGTAATATCAACTTGATAGGCCTCTCTTCGAGAAACAGGGATTAGATTCTCATCTTCAATGCTAACTTCGTTCTTATCAATTTTATTGGGCTCATAAACGAAAGAGGAATCGTGAGCAATGCAACCGACTGATAAACCCAAAAAATGATAAATCTGACCCATCCAATTAGCATCTCGCTTGGAAAGATAATCATTAACAGTTACAACATGAACTCCTTTACTAGATAAAGCATTCAGATAAACCGCCAAAACCGCCGATAAAGTTTTTCCTTCACCAGTTTTCATTTCAGAAATTTTTCCACTATGCAAAGCCAACGCTCCCATTATTTGTGAATCAAAAGCCCGTTCATTTAAAGTTCTTCGACCGGCTTCTCGACAATTAGCAAAAGCTTCTGGAAGAATACCATCCAGGTTGTTAGAGTTTTTCAATCTCTCTTGAAATTCTTTGGTTTTTTCCCTTATTTGCTCATCAGAAAAATCCTTGAATTTAGATTCAAGTTGATTAATTTTTTCAATAATGCTTTGATATTTTTTCAGCTCCTTCTCATTGGCATTGCCGAAAAATTTATCTAGTAAGCCCATTGCTTGCAATGATTATTGTTAACAGAAGAAGTTTACATTATAAAAAGGTTGATTTCAAGAGAAGAGGACTTATGTCAACGGCAATCAGTCATCGGTCATCAATCCAATCCAAATTCACCGTTAATGACTGATGACCAGTGGCTGATGACTTTATTTTTTCATTTTTGCATGTTTCGAAATATTCAACAAAATTCCCATTCCCACCAAAGTAAAAACTAAAGAAGTCGAGCCATAGCTAATAAGTGGCAGAGGGATTCCGGTTAACGGCATCAACTTGAGAATAGACATAATATTTACTAAAGCCTGAAAAACAATCCAGGAAGTTATTCCAACTGCTACTAATCGACTAAATTCGTCTGGAGCATATCGAGCAATCCGATAGCCTCTCAAAGCAAAGGCAACAAAGAAACAAACCAAAACTCCGGCTCCAATCATTCCAAGTTCTTCAGAAATAATGGCAAAAATACTGTCTCCAACGGGTTCTGGAAGATAATTAAATTTTTGCCGGCTATGACCCAAGCCTAACCCAAAAATTCCTCCCGATCCAACTGCCAACAAAGCCTGATTAATTTGATAACTAATTCCTTGAGGATCGACACTGGAATCCAAAAAGGCGGTCAATCGATTCATTCGGTAAGGCTCAATTTTGATTAACAAAGCCACTAGCCCCAAACCCCCTAGTAAAATTCCAAAGATATATTTCACAGATGCCCCAGAAACAAAAAACATGATCAAGGAAGTTATCACGATTACCCCCAAAGTTCCAATATCAGGTTGACAAATAATTAGAAAGGCAGTGATTCCCAGAATCATTAAAAATGGTATTAACCCCTCCTTAATATCTTTAACTTTTGAGCCTCGGCCTTTTAACCAAGCCGCTAAATAAATAATAATCCCAATTTTGGCAATTTCAGTCGGTTGAAAACTAATTGGTCCTAAGTCAATCCAACGACTAGCTCCCTGATAATTAACACCGATTCCTGAAATTAAGACCAACCCCAACAAAACTAAAGTAGCGATAAAAAAAGGAAGGGCAATCCTTTGCCAAAATTTATAGTTTATATTGGAAACCAAATACATACTTGGCAAACCAATTATTATCCCATATAAAAAGTGCCGCTTAAAAAGATGATATTCGTCTCCAAAACGAATGTTGGAAAAAATAATTCCAGCCGAAGAGATCATCACTAATCCAAAAACTAGCAAAATCAAGACTATTGAGAGTAAAACCGGATCGGATTTTTTAATTGTTTTTTGTTTCAAGACACACTGTTATAATTAAATGTATATCATCTAATATCCGTTTATGTTGCCTAAAGTATATTCCGAAATTTTAACATAATGTAAATTACAAATTCAAAGCATCAAATTCCAAATAAATACCAATATTCAAAATCAAAATGTTCGAAACTCTTCACCTGCCTAGGCAAACGAATTCAAGAAAGTTTCAAATTTTGAAAATTGTAATTTGTGATTTAGCCTCAAAAGATTAGACGACTCCAAAAACTTACTTACTTTTTCTTCTCTTTTCTCTCCACTCTTCAATGTCCTTATGATTTCCACTTAACAAAACCTCTGGCACTTCCCAACCACCAAATTTATCAGGCTTAGTATAGACTGGAAAATCAGCTTGAAAACCTTGCTCGTTGTAACTTTCAGAATCTAAAGAATTTTCGTTTCCCAAAACTTCAGGTAACAATCGGCTAGTAACATCAACAACGGTCATGGCTGGAATTTCCCCTCCGCTTAAAACATATTCTCCCACTGAGATTTCTTCATCAGCTACATACTCGGCAATTCTTTCATCAACTCCTTCGTAACGCCCACAAATTAAAATCAAATGTTCAAAATTTTTATACTCAATCGCTTTTTTTTGATCAAACTTCTTCCCTTTGGCTGATAATAGGACCACTCTCATTTTATCAGAAGAAGCTTTTGGATCTTTTTTCAAGATTTTGTTCTTGATATCTTTAATACAGTCAACAATCGGTTGGGCCGTCATTACCATTCCGGGACCACCTCCGTAGGGAGTATCATCAACTTTGTGATGTTTGTTTTTACTGTAATCTCGCAGATTGTAGAGATCAATTTTAATCTTGCCAGCTTCCACGGCCCGACCCATTATTCCAACCTGAAAGTATTTCCCAAAAACCTCTGGAAAAATTGTCACTATATGAAAATTCATAACTATATCCTTAAAAATCAAAAACCATGTCGCAATGAATGCTAACATGATTTTTGAATATTTTGAAGTTCTTCTATTTAATATCATTTACGATATCGTCGATGCTTTTTTCAGACTCTTCACTTTTTGCTTCAGGAGCATCTTCCTCTTTCTTTTCGAATCTTCGTTCAGATCCTTCTGGTTCATTGATCTTAAGATTAATTCGAGCATCATTCTTAGCTCCAACTACTCTTAACAAAGTTCTAATAGCCTTAGCTGTAGAACCTTGTCGACCAATAATCATCCCCATATCTTGAGGACTTACAGTTAAAGTCAAAAGCACTCCTCGTTCATCAATAGTTCTTTCTACTTTAACCTCATCAGGACTGTCAACAATAGACTTTACAATAAAGTCCAAAAATTCTTGATCCATTTCTTCTGCCATTTCTGTCAAGTTAATTCTAATTGTAAATTTACTTCTCGTCTTTCCTTTCGAAATATTTTTCCAAACATCTCGCGACATCGACCTTGAAAGCTCTGTCAGGAAATACGTTTGTATTCTAGTAAATTTAGGTTCAAATGTCAATAAAAATAAGTTGGAAAGTCTAAAGTTTATAAAGTTCTTAAAGTTCAAAATCTTTATCATAGAAAAAACTTTGTAAGCTTTTAATTTTGATGTATAATAAAGAAAAATATTATTAAAAAAATAAAATGAAAAATTTAATCAGCAAAATTAGACCGATTGCGAAAATAATTGGAATAGTTCTAGGTATTTTTATTCTTTGGATTATTTTTGGGCTTCTTACTAACAAACAATCTGTTGATTATGGAATTCAAAAAGAAACTTTAAATACACCAATGCTGGAAACCAATCGAGCAAACATATTTATGGACGCCATGGATACAAACATGAAAATGATGGAAGATTCAATGCCTGCTTATAGTGGAAATTTAAATCAAGCTTCCTCCCCCGAAGCAGTTTCAAGCGACAAAAAAGTTATTAAAAATGGTAATTTGACCTTGAAGGTTGAAAATACCGAAAATTCCGCTCAAAAAATTTCCGAGATTATCAAAAATCAAAATGGTGAAATTTTTTCCACTAATTTTTTCGAAAGAGTTAAAGGTCAAAAAAGCGGTAGTCTAACAGTTAAAATTCCCGTGGACAAATTTGAAGCAACTTTAGCTCTAATTAAAACTGTCGCGACTCAAGTAGTTTCTGAGTCTACTACCGGACAAGATATTACCGAACAATACAGCGACCTTCAAGCTCAACTCAAAAACAAAAGGGCTGAGGAACAAAGTTTTGTTAAAATTTTAGACCGAGCTGGAGACATTGATGATGTTTTGGCAGTCACTAAACAGATTGCTCGAGTTCGAGGGGAAATCGAAAGATTAGAAGGTCGAATTAAATTTATGGATTCTCAAACCAATATGTCTACCATTGTCATTGCCTTGAGTGAAGACATTGAAATTGCTCCCGTTCAAAATGACTGGCGACCTTGGCAAGTAACCAAAAAAGCTTTCAGCGATTTACTTAATAACTCTCAGGACTTTGTTGACGGAACCATTCGATTCATCATCGTCAGCATCCCTTCTCTAATTCCATTCCTAATTTTCCTCTGGGTTATCTACTGGATCAGCAAAAAGATTTGGCGAAAAATTAAAAGCTAAAATTCTTTGATATAGGAATGAAACCACCCATAATTGGGTGGTTTTATTGACGTCCAACGACATTCTTGTTAGTCTATAACTTCAATGAAACAGCACTTTAAACTAAATTTTACGGGAGATAAAAAAATGGAAAATCAATTATTTTGGATGGGTATCGCTTTGTTTATTATTATTATTGTAATAGTTATTAACCTTCTTTGGGAAATAAAAACGAAAGCCAAGAAAAAAAGAAAAAAGACTCAAAATTATTAAGGGAACAAGAGATCATTCTGGCATATGGATAAAAAAAGTTGTATATGGAGATATCTACCTACTTTTTAAAAAGAAACTTGTTTTTTGGGAACCAATCAACAAGAAAACACATCTTTGGGATGTAATAAAACCTCTTGACTGTTTAATCCTGAGAATTGAAACTCGATACATCCTGATGGAAAAAGATGACAAAGATTATGAAATAACCAAAATCCTTTTTCTCCCAGAAAAATACTATAAACGTTATAAAGATTTTTCTCTTGCAAAGTCATAAGAATACCCAACCCCGCCAAAACACTGGCGGGGTTGAACTTTTTCTAGTGATTTTAGTGAACACTATAGAGACCTTTAAAAATATTTGAAAATTATAATAAATTGCAAAAATTCAGAGGTCTTTATATTTGAGTGCAATTCAAGGCGGATTTGAGCACCGAATGAGACGTACTAAATGGTACGTCGAGAGAGTAGCGGAAAATCCAACAAAGAAGTGCACCAAAAATAGAGACCATGCCATCTCAGAACCTGGCGTCTCCGTCAATGGTCCTCTTCTTTCTCAAAGACCGACTCCCCCGTTTTCTAAGATCCTGCAGTTTTTCTTTCTTTCGCAAAATTTGTCGAACTATAACTTCTTCAACTTCATCCATAACCTCGGTCAAAGCAAAACCTTTCCGAGAGGCTTGAAAAACATTTTTAGGAACTTTAAAACTAACCTCCAAAGACCATTCTCTCTTTTTATTTTGACTCACCCTCAACTCAGCTGATATCTCATTTTCTTTGTAATTAGACAAAACGCTCTCTTTGATTTTCTCAATCTTCTTAACTAAATATTTCCGCTCCTCTGGATTCAACCTAACTTCTCCAAAATATTCTCTGATTTTCATGGCTTTTGCGTTAATAATAAAAACTTTGAGGCTTATTAATTTGAGTGCAATTCGAGAAGGATCCGAGCACCGAGCGAGGTGTATTAGATGATACAGCGAGCGAGTAGCGGAGGATCCGACAAAGAAGTGCGCCAAACTAATAAGTCCTGCTATTAATAGTCGACTATTTCCACTTCCTCTTCCAACTGTATACCAAAGATATTCCTTACCTTCTGCTTAATCAAACTAATCAAAATCACAACACTCTCCGCCTTTCCTTTTCCCATATTTAAAATAAAATTAGCCTGCTTGTCACTAATCTGAACTCCGTCTACTCGATATCCTCTCAAATCACACATATCAATCAACCAACCCGCTGGGACTTTTCTTCCTTTACATTTTACGTCTTTTTCTTGTTCAAACATTTTAATAACCTCTTCTCCGGCAATTGGGTTTTTAAAAATCGATCCAGCCGAACCAAATTCTGACAAACAAGGCTGT
>DAOWHU010000049.1 GCA_030641245.1 bacterium | reverse complement strand
TTTTGAAAATAAATAAAAATCTAGGCCTTGAAATTGTTGTCTCTCCGGCAATGTTGGAAATTCTGTTACTTTGTCAAAAATTTAATCAAATTTCAAAGGGCTATTTTGACCCGAGAATTCTAGAAAATTTAAAAAAGATTGGGTATGATAGAGATTTCAGAAAGCATCATTTTTACTTTAAAGAA
This sequence comes from bacterium, assembly GCA_030641245.1. Classification (GTDB taxonomy): domain Bacteria; phylum Patescibacteriota; class Minisyncoccia; order Moranbacterales; family DUUL01; genus UBA2773. The sequence continues at coordinate 13,217 of DAOWHU010000049.1, read as the reverse complement.
AAAGAATTAGAGTTATTTAGAATAGAAAAACCGCTTGAAAAAGATCTGAAAATTTTTCCAGAAGAAAAAAAGATTATAGCAAAAAGAGAAATTGATACTACTGGGATTGTGAAAGGCTACACGGTTGATTTAGTAGCTGAATTTTTGGCAGAAGAAGGATTTGAAAATTTTATTATCGATGCTGGAGGTGATATGTCTATTCGAGGGTTGGATGAAAATGGCAAAAAATGGAGAATTGGGATTGAAGGGCTTAATAACAATGCGGTTATGTTGGCGGCTAGTGATGTTGGACTTGCCACCTCTGGAATTAGCAGAAAAAAATGGACGGTTGGAGAAAAGAATGTTCATCATTTAATAAATCCCAAAAATCCTAGCGAATTTTCCTATGATTTGAAGACAGTGGCAGTGATTGAAGAAAAAACAGTGGAAGCCGATGGGAGAGCCAAATCACTTTTTCTGATGGGGAGAAAGCAGGGAATAGAATTCGCAAACGAAAATAAAATTAAAGCTTTATTTTTAGATTATAAAGGAAATGTTTATCTTTCAGAAGAAATCAAAAAAAGATTGTTTTAAAATAAAAAATTCAAACAAATCAGATTTTTATAAAAGCGAAAACTTTTTCAATGAGATACGTTATACTAAAAAGAGACAGCAGTGAAATTTTACAAAGACTAGAAAGTAAAAAAGTTAGAGGCCCAGTAGGTAATTATGAGTGAAAAAATGTAATGAAAAATAATTTAATGTATATTCCGTTGGGTACTTTAAAGTTAGCCTGGAGGAGTTTGACTAAAAATAAAGCTCGTTCGTTGCTGACTTCACTGGGAGTTATTATTGGAGCGGCGACTATTGTTTTGGTGATTGAAATGGGTAGCGGAGCCAGTGCAAAAATTGAAGAGCAATATTCCAATATGAGCGTGACTACTATTTTAGTGAATGCGCCTTCGGTGGATGGCAAAAAATCGAAATTGGATGCTGATGACGTTGGTGAATTAAAAAAAAGTGAGTATATCTCTCAAGCAGTTCCTCAACTTACTGGAAAAATTCAGGTGAGCGGAGGCGGAAATTCTTACCAAGCTGGAATTTTGGGAAGTTTTCCGGAATTAGTTGAAATTGTCAGTTTAGAAATGAACAAAGGGCGTTTTTTTAATCAAGAAGAGGAGGATGATCATCTTAAAGTAGCGGTGTTGGGAGCGACTGTAGCGGAGGAATTGTATGGAACGAAAGAGGCTGATGTAGTTGGTGATACGATTATGATTGGAAAAAAACAGTTCGAAATAGTGGGTATAGCGGAATATAAGGGAGGGTCGATTGGTCCGACCTCGGTTGATGATAGCATTCTTTTGCCGTACTCGTCATCTTATCGATATGTACTTGGAAAAAGTGGAAAATTTAATATAAATATTCAAGCTGCCAATGTTGAGGTAATTGGTCTTGCCATGGAAGAGGCTGGGAACATTTTGCGAGAAGCTCACGGTTTGCGAGCTGGGTCAGTGGATGATTTTCGACTGCGTGATATGGGAGCTAATGTGCAGGCTGCTAAAGATAGCGCTCGAACGATGTCATTATTGTTGGGGAGTGTGGGGTTTATTGTGCTTTTAGTAGGGGGAATCGGAATTATGAATGTGATGCATATTATTGTTAAAGAACGGACCAAAGAGATCGGAATCAGAAAAGCTATTGGAGCTAAAAAAGTTTACATCATGTTACAGTTTTTGCTGGAGTCGATTATTTTAAGTGTTTTCGGAGCGGCAATAGGTTTGGTTATGGCCACCGTAATTTTCTATATTTTAAAGTCTTATGGTTTAGACATTGTTTTCGTTTGGTGGAGTTATGGGCTTTCGATATTGTTTACTGTGAGCATTGGAGTGTTTTTTGGATATTATCCAGCCGCTCAGGCCTCTCGATTAAAACCGGTAGATACGCTAAGATATGAATAACAAATTTAATAGTTAATAAAGGAAATGAAAAAAATATTAATAATACCACTTTTTTTAGGGATAACTTTTCTGGTTTCGGGGTGTGGAAATACTCAACCAGAGGATGAATTGAAGCAACTAACCTCTTTAACAGATGAAAAAGAAGGATTAGCAACGCCTAGTCGACCAGCTGAAATTAACGGGATAGTTTCGTTGATGGATGGGAATAAACTGATTATAAAGAATGAAGTAGGGAGAGAAATTTTGTCGGAAGAAGAGCAGGTCGAAAAGTCAGCCGAAAGACAATCTATGACCCAGGAGGAACGGCAAGCGCTCAGAACAGAAGAAAAGGAAGCGGTTGAAACCGAGGATTTAACATTGGTGATTCCGGTGGGAACGCTTGTTTTGAAAGGGCTGGGCGATGGTGGTGGAGGTCTTCAGAAAGCCGAATTTAATGAACTGAAAAAAGGGGCCTATATTTCAATTTGGAGAAATGGGGATAATATCGAAGTTATCAAAATAAAAGGATTATAACAATCATTATGATAAAAGAAAAAATTACAAACAATAAAAAGAAAATTTTCGTTACAGTTTTGGCTATTTTTTTGTTGGGCGGAGGATATTTCAGTTTTTTTGCTAAAAATGATGGAGAGGAATTGAAATACGAAACCGAAAAAGTGGTCAAAGGAGTTATTCAATCAGCTATTGCGGTTGATGGAAAGATTATTTTCGACACTTGGAACTTAGAATTTCTTAATTCTGGGACAGTGGAGAGTATCGAGGTTTCTCTAGGGGACGTTGTTCAAAAAGGTCAAGTTTTAGCTAGGTCTGATTCGAGCACTGAAGACAATAAGGTGGCTCAATCAAAATCGGATCTTAATTCAAGCGCGTTGGACGCCGAGCGACTTTCCAGAGAAGGGGTAGATTATGAAATTAAGAAAAAAGCCTATGAAGCAGCTCAGGAAAAAGAAGATAATGAGGATGATTTGTATGATAAATATGTGGAACTTTACGGAGAAGATTCTACTCAAGCTTTAGCTCAAAAAATCAAAAAGGATTCAGCCGAAGCTGAGGTGAAAAACACTAAAAAACAGATGGAGCAAGTGGAAGAAAGCTATCAGGATGCTCAATATCAACTTACCAAAAGTCAACTGGCTTATACGGCTTCTCAGGAGGTTTATAGCGATTATGAAATTGATTCGCCGGTAGACGGAGTGGTTGTCGCCCAAATAAATGGAACAATTGGAAGTGTAGTCGGTGGGGATAAGACTACAACATCGGAGCCGTTTATGGTGTTAGTTGATCCTAAAAGTTTTTGGTTTGAGACTTACGTTGAAGATATCGAGGCTTTGAAAATAGAGTCGGATATGAAAGCTTATATTGAACTGGAGGCCTATCCTGATGAAAAATTTGAAGGAAAAGTGGTATTTGTTTCTCCTGTAGCAGAGGTCGACGCCAATGATTTAGCTAATTACAAGGTAATAATTTCAATTGTTGATACGGATTTGCAATTTTTAAGTGATATGGCTGGGTCAGCTGATTTGGTCTCTAGCGAAGTTCGAGGAGTGTTAACGGTTTCTAATTCAGCCGTTAAAAACGTAGAAGGTCGGCAAACGGTAATTATCAAAAACGGGGAAAATTTTGAAGAACGAGAAATAAAAACTGGTTTTACTAATGGCAAAAAAGTGGAAGTGAAATTTGGGTTAGAAGTCGGAGAAACAGTGGTAATTGTAAAATAATTATGAAAAATATTATTTCTCTTAAAAAAGTTCATAAGGGTTATCAACTAGGGAAGGGCTTTGTGCCAGTTATTAAAGGAGTAGACGTTGAGATAAAAAAGGGGGAATTTGTAGTATTAATGGGGCCATCTGGTTCTGGAAAAACGACCTTAATGAATGTTTTGGGATGCTTGGATGTTCCAGAACAAGGTGATTATTTTCTCGATAATAATAATGTTGCCAAAATTGACGAAGATGAATTGGCAGGAATAAGGAATAAATATATCGGTTTTGTTTTTCAGAGCTTCAATTTAATTTCAGATCTGACTGTTTTGGAAAATGTGGCGTTACCGAGTTTTTACGCTGGTCGTGAAAATATTAGAAAAGCCAAAAAAATATTAGATAAAATTGGGCTGGGGAAAAGGTTGAGTCATTTTCCTAATGAGCTTTCGGGAGGGCAAAAACAACGAGTGGCAATTGCGCGTGCTTTAATAAATAATCCCGAGATAATTTTAGCTGATGAGCCGACCGGAAATCTAGACAGTAAATCTGGAAAAGAAGTAATGGAAATATTTAAGCAGTTGAGCGGTGAGGGTAAGACCATTATTTTAGTTACTCATGATGATTTTACAGCTAGTTTCGCCTCTCGAAAAATTAATTTGAAAGATGGGTTGATATTGTAGTCTTATTAGTTAGTCGAAGAAGCAAGAACCGTTAGAGTAGCTAACGGTTTTCTTTCGAATAATATTAAGTATTTTCTTTAGTTGTTTTAATTGAGATAAAATGTTAAAATTACAACAAATTGAAGGTCAAAAATAAAAACAATTTCATAAATATTAATTCAAATAAATAATGTCAGATAGCAAAAAAGGTAAAATATTAATTGCTGAAGACGAAAAAGCTATTGGCAAAGCCTTGGGTTTGAAATTAGAACATATCGGCTATGAAGCGGTGGTGGTTAATAATGGACAAGAGGCTCTGGAGAGGATAAAAGAAGGTGGTTACGATTTGCTTTTAATTGATTTGATAATGCCGGTCATGGATGGCTTTTCTACTTTGGAAGCTCTCAGAAAAATGGGGAATAAGGTTCCAGTAGTAGTCCTATCCAATCTTAGCCAGGGAAATGATCTTAAGAGGGCCAGAGAATTGGGAGCTAAAGATTATTTTATTAAGTCAGATACTTCGTTGTCGAGTATCGTTGAATATGTAGAAAGAAACATAAGGCAATAGATTTTTTTATAAAAAATGAAAAATAAAAACAAAAAAATTTTTGGAGAAGAGTTGATTAAAAAGGTTTTATTGGGAGGGAATTATGTTACTCAAAAAGATCTTGATTCAGCTGAAAAATATTCTCAAAGGAATGATTTTTCGATTTTGGATTATCTTTTTTCCAATGAAATTATAACTAAGGATATTTTTGGTCAGGCTATGGCCGAGTATTATAAAATTCCTTATGCTGATTTGAATTCCAATTTTCCTTCGATGGAGCAGGTTTTTAGAATTCCCATTGAATTAGTGAAAGAATATCGAGCCGTTTTGTTCGTGTATGAAGCAGATAAAATTATTATTGCTACCGACAAGCCTGAAAAAGAGGGCTTAAAAGAGGTGATGTCGCAAGGATTAAAAAATAAAAATGTTCAAATTGCGTATTCGTTAAGTGAGGATATCGATAAAGTTTTAGCTAAATGTAGGAAACCGCTAGAAACGCGCTTTTCTAAAATAATTGAAACTGGAGAAAAAATAGCGCCAGAAATAATTGATGAAATAATTGATGATTCATTGGCCTTTCGGGCCTCGGATATTCACTTCGAACCTCAAAAAGAAAAAGTAAAGGTACGATTTAGAGTAGACGGTCTTTTAAGAGAAGCGGGTAGTATTCCAAAAAAATATTATGAAAACATTCTAAATAGAATTAAGGTTCAAGCCAAGCTTAGGATCGATAGTCATTTTTCTTCCCAGGATGGATCGATTCGAATGATTAAAAACAACAAAGATATTGATTTGCGAGTTTCAATTGTACCAACCTTGAGAGGAGAAAAAATTGTTATCAGAGTTTTAGCGGAATATGTAAAAGGTTTTAATTTGGGAGACTTAGGTCTTTCCGAAAAAGATCAGGCTACCATCAACAGAGGCTTGAAAAATCCCTTTGGAATGATATTGGTAACCGGGCCAACTGGAAGCGGAAAAACCACTACTTTATACGCGTTACTTCAAAAAATAAATAGCCCTGAAATAAATATTACCACCATTGAAGACCCGGTGGAGTATCAGCTGATGGGTTTGAATCAGATCCAAGTGAATACCGAGACCGATTTGACTTTTAGCAAAGGGCTTCGTTCAATTGTAAGGCAGGACCCCGATGTAATATTGGTAGGAGAGATAAGGGACAACGAAACTGTTGAAATTGCTATTAACGCCGCTTTGACTGGACATTTGTTGCTTTCGACTTTTCATACCAATGATGCGGCGACAGCTATCCCCAGACTTTTGGATATGAAAGCAGAACCATTTTTATTGGCTTCAACCTTAGAAATGATTGTAGCTCAAAGATTGGTCAGAAAGATTTGTGAAAAATGTCGAATTAGCCATATCGTTACCAAGAATGAATTAGAAGAAAAGGTTCCCGGAATCAGTGATTACATAGAAGAAGATGAAGTCACGTTATATCGGGGGCAGGGTTGTGAAAATTGTAATCAGAGCGGTTTTTCGGGAAGATCGGCTATCTTTGAAATTATTGAGATTAGCGACAAAATGCAAGATTTAATTTTAAGCAATCCTTCTTCAAATAAAATTTGGGAATTAGCCAAAGAACAGGGTTCTCGAACGTTGTTTGAGGATGGAATCGAGAAGGTCAGAAATGGGATAACTACTTTCGAAGAGTTATCTCGAGTGGCTTCTTTGCCCAAGAAAGCCAAAAATAAACAAACAATTATTTAAAATGTTTTTAAATCGAAAAACAAAATCCGCCAAAGGCGGACAGATTCAGAAGAACCTGAAAAAGAAAAAGACAAAAAAGAGAAAATTTTCTCGTATTTTGGCGATGAATATTGGGAAGGAAAAAGATTATTTTGTGGAAAATTTGAGCATGCTTATGAATTCGGGAATAAATGTTTTGCCGGCTTTGAAAATTATTAAAAAAGAAGTTCGCTCAAAAAGTCTAAAAAAATTAATAGATTTTGTGAGCGATGATATTGAAAGCGGAGAATCAATATCAAAGGCTTTGATTAATACGAGAATTTTTCCTGATCACACTATTTCTTTGATAAAAGTCGGAGAGGAAACAGGGCGTTTAAGCGAAAATCTAAAAGTTATCGCGATCCAAGAAAAAAAGAATATAATATTCAAAAGCAAAATCCAGTCGGCTATGATGTATCCAGTTTTGGTGTTTCTACTTTCGGCGGTGATTGGGACGGGGATTGCTTGGTTTATTTTGCCTCGCTTAGCCACGGTGTTTTCTCGATTAAGCATTGAACTGCCTTTGATAACCAAGGGCTTAATTGTTTTAGGGATATTTTTGGGTGATTATGGAAAAATAGTTATTCCGAGTTTCTTGGTCGGATCAGCTTTGATTTTTTATTTCATTTTTTATTTTTCGAAGACAAAATTTATTGGTCAAGCTATTCTTTTGATATTGCCAGGAGTTAAACGGTTGATTATTGAAACAGAGTTAGCCCGGTTTGGTTTTTTGCTAGGGACCTTGCTGAAAGCAGGGATGCCGTTGGTTCCAGCTTTAAATTCATTGGCTCAGGCTACCAGCTTTAAAAAATACAGAAAATTATATTCTCATTTGAAAGAAAAAATTGAAAACGGAGATTCTTTTCAGGCCAGTTTTGATTCTTATAAAAAATCGTATAAATTAATTCCTCATACGATTCAACAGATGATTACTAGCGGAGGCCAGTCGGGCTTTTTATCGGAAACCTTGGAAAGTATTGGAAAAACTTACGAGGAAAAAACGGAAACCACTACTAAAAATTTGACTATTCTTTTGGAGCCAATAATGTTGGTATTTGTTTGGGTTGGGGTAGTGGCGGTAGCCTTAGCAGTAATTTTACCAATTTATAGCTTAATTGGGGGTTTAAATGAACCCAAAGAAATTAAAGCGCCTTCTTTTTCGGAGGAAAGTTTGATTATTGAAACAGTCATTGAGGATGAAGAAGAAATAGTCGAGGAACCCTTGCAAGAATTGGAAATTCTTTCTACGGAAACCGGGTTTCTTAATATTAGAAAAGAAGCCTCTTTAGAAGGGGGTATTATCGGCAAAGTTTTTCCCGGAGAAGTTTTTGATTATGTGAGAGAGTCAGACGGTTGGTATGAAATAATTCTCGATGAGTCAATAAGCACGGATGAAATAGTGGGTGAAGCTGATAATGAAGAATCTGAAAAACAATTGGGCTGGATATATGGAAAATATGTAGAGGTTTCGTCGGCCGAAGAGACGACAGAGGTTGAAGCTTTAAAAGACGAAGAAGATTCAGAAGAAACAAATCAAGAAGAAGAAACGAACAATTAACAAGGAATAATTAGCCCCAGTTAAATAGGGCAAGCCCTAATTTTAGCTTCGCTAAAATAATTTAACGGGGCAGGCAGTGAAGAATAGCAAAAATATGTTTAATTTATACAAACAAAAAAAAGGCTACACTTTATTGGAAATATTACTTTCAGTGGCAATTATTTCAGTAATTGCCGGTTTTTCTATTTCAGTTTATCAAACTTTTCAAAATAGAAATGATTTAGATGTCACTGTTGGTGCAATGATGGACTCTTTGAGAAGAGCCCATTTTTTTTCTCAAGGAATCAAAAATGATAGTCAGTGGGGAGTTAAAATTGAAAATAGCAAGATAGTCTTATTTCAAGGGAATAGTTTTTCAACCAGAGATCAATCTTATGATGAAGAGTTTTTGGTATCTTCAACAATCAGTTCTTCTGGTTTGCAGGAGATTGTTTTTGAAAAATTTTCTGGAACTCCGGATTCGGTTGGGTTAATAACGCTGACATCAATCAATAATGATTCAAGGTCGATTTCAATTAATTCCAAGGGCTTTCTTGATTATTAAAAATCGGTCGAAGAACTATGAAACAAAAAATATCTAAAATTAAAGGGTTCTCTTTAGTAGAGGTTTTATTAGCCGGAGCAGTTTTTGCTTTGTTTATAACGGTTTTTGTTGGAGTATATATCTATGGTCAAGAAAGTGTTAGGCTTTCGGGAAATCGGAATAGAGCGATTGTTTTGGCTGAGGAGGGACTGGAAGCGGCTAGAAATATTAGAGATAGTGGTTTTGATAATTTAATGGCTGGATCGCATGGTTTGGGAGTTACTGGGGAGAATTGGGATTTTGTTGACTCTCAAGATTCAGTCGATATTTACGAGCGTCAAATTTTAGTTAATGATATTAATCAGAATACCAAGGAAATAATTTCAACTGTAACTTGGCAACAAAATTTACAACGAACAGGGGAAGTTTCTTTAAGTAGTTTGTTGACCAATTGGAAAGAAGTGACTAGCTCTTGTGATGAATTTGCTATTACCGAAGGCTATGTTGAGGGTACTTGCCGTAGCAATAGTACTCAGTGTGATCAGAATGGTGAGGATTATTTAGCAGAAGGGGATGTGTATTGTGTGGATCCGGCTGATAATAGCTGCTGTGCTTTGTCGGACGATGATATTCAATCTTGTGATGATTTTGCCGTTGCTGCTGGTTATATTTCTGGAGCTTGTCGTAATAAATGCAAGAAAACAGAAGAGCATTTGTTGGGTGGTGATAGTTATTGTGATGGAAGAGAAGATACTTGTTGTGGGGATAACTAAGGTGGGCTTTAGGTAAAAATAGTTAATTAAAAATAATGATTAATGTCTCAAAATTAAAAAATGAGAAAGCAGGGTTTACGTTAATCGAGCTACTCTTGTATGTCGGTGTGGTTGCTTTTATTCTTTCGGGTGTAACCGCTTTTTTATTTATGACCTTGCAGGCTAGAATCAAAACGCAAGCCATGAATGAAGTAAATTATCAGGGACAACAAATTATTAATTTAGTTAGTCAAACAATAAGAAACGCTGAGGCAGTAAATAGCCCTACCAAACAAAATAATGATTCTAGTTTGTCTGTCGATATGGTTGATAGTGCGGTTGATCCAACAAGCTTTAATATTTCGGGTGGGGTGATTCAGATCGAAGAAGATGGCGAAGGATTGATTGATTTGACTAATTCGAAAGTAATAGCTTCGAATTTAATGTTTCATAATTATGGACTAGGAGATGCTCCAGACTCGATTCATTTTGAATTCCAGTTAGATTATAAGAATTTAGAATCACGAAATGAATATAATTATTCAGAATCTTTTTATGGTTCGGCTTCGATTAGAAAATAAAAAAAATGGCTATATTGCTTTAATGGGAGTGTTGGTGGTTGGAGCGGCTGGATTAGCAACGGCTTTGTATATTATTCTTTCAGGAACTGATTCTATTAGGACAACTTTTTCGATTGAACAGTCAGTTGAAGCTCGAGGAATAGCCAATGCTTGTATTGAAGAATCTTTGCGGGAAATTCAGGAATCAGTAAGTTTTGAAGGAACAGGGAGTTTATCCTTGGGGAATGGAGAGTGTTTCTTTGAAGTAAGTAAAGGAGTCGGACTAGAAAGAACAGTGGAGGCCACCGGGGTGGTTGACGAGACTGTCAGGAGAGTCAAAGTGGAGATTGATACAGTAAGACCTAGAATTAATGTAAACACTTGGCAAGAGGTCAAAGATTTTTAATAGGGAAAATTTGTGTTATTATAAAGTTATTATAAAAAATAAAAATTAATATGAAAAACAAAAACAAAAAAGGGTTTACGTTGCTTGAAATTCTTTTAGTGGTGGCCACCATTGCAATTTTAGCGGGAATTGTAATTATTGCTATTAATCCTAGTAAGCAGTTAGCGGACACCCAAAATGCGCAACGTTGGTCAGATGTAAATGCCATTTTAAACGGAGTTTATCAATATAGTGTTGATAATAATGGTAGCTTGCCAGCTAATATAACAAACACCGATACTGAAATTTGTAAAACTGATGCCAGCTGTAGCGGGCTAATAGATTTGAGCGTATTGACTGATGATGAAAAATATTTAGTGGCCATTCCATTTGATCCAACTGGATCTTCGACTAACGGAGGTGGTTATGAAATTTCTAAATCTAGTAATGGTAGGATAACAGTAATCGCTCCGGATGCAGTAGACGAAACTGTTAGTGTTAAACGGTAGGTTTTTGGAGTAATTCTAGATTGTTTTGAAAAGGGCTTGAGGGTTAATAAAAAACAAAATGAAAATAAAAACGCTCAAAAGCAAAATAGTTTTATCGATTACGGGATTGATTTTATTTTTTGGTTTTCTGTCTACTATCTTTACGTTTTTTTACACAAAGAATATAATGATTAACAATGCCGAGAAGAATTTGTTGATCAATACTCTTGGTCAATCAGAAGAACTGAGTGCAATATTTGATAATTCTAGAAATTTAATAAAAACATTGTCTGAGGTGGACGAAATAGAAGGTTATTTGAAAAATAATAAAGATTTTTCAGAAGAGCATATTGTCGAACATTTAGAGGGATACAATATTGCCGATAGGTATTCAGCTGTCTACTTAATGGACAGAAATGGAGAAACTTTGATTTCGACCGAACCGTCTTTTGTTGGCAATAATTATTCTTTTAGGGATTATTTTGGCGAAGCCATGGAAGGAGACAGTTGGGTTGATGTAGTTGTCGGAGTGACTAGTGGGCAACCAGGCTATTATTTTTCGCATGTTGTTAAAGATAAAAATTTCAATAGGTTAGGAGTAGTGGTTGCAAAAATGAAACCAGAAGTAATACACGAGGCTTTCCATTTGAATCAATCGAATAATGATTTGCATATTATGTTTGTAGATGAATACGGGGTTATTATTTATTCGGATAGGGAAGACCGGATTTACAAAAGTTTGGGTGAAATTTCTGAGGAAAAGCAGGTTGAAATTAAAGATAAAAAACGGTTTGCCAGTATAGAAATTGAAGCGCTTGATTATGGAGTGGTGTTGAATCGCTTGTTCTCAACGGAAAGTCAGCAAGTTTTTGAAATTTACGATAAAGATGACCCAGAGGAAGAGATCATTAGCATTACCAAGATTAAAGATCTAAACTTTTTTATTATAACCGAAGAGGAAACAGATAATTATGTTAAGTCAGCCCTTCAAGCCGCAATTTTCATTAGCTTATTTGTTTTATTAGCAGCGGTTGTGACAATTTTTGTTATTTTATATTCTATGGGTAAACTGTTGGAACCACTAAGTGAGTTGAAAAATGCTATAAATATTATTGCCAAAGGTAATTTAGACCATCAGGTGAAGATTAAGACTGGCGATGAATTTGAAGAACTTGGGGAGGCTTATAATTTAATGACTGCTAAATTGAAAACCAGCTCTGAAAATATTGAAGGGAAAATCAAAGAAAGAACTACTCAATTGGAACAATTGAACTCTTCGATGGTTGGTCGGGAGCTAAAAATGATCGAACTTAAAAAAGAGATTATGAAGTTAAAAAATAAATCAGGTGATAATTAATAAAATATTATATGGATAAAAAAAATATTATCTCCACCTTGATTGAACAACATAGAACTTTACAAGGAGAAGTAGGCGGAGTAATTAAAATATTTAAAAATGATCCTATTGATGCACAGATGATCATGAAGGGGCTGGCTCAATTTAAAAAAGATTTAATAGAACATTTGAAATTAGAAAATGAAGTTTTCTATAAAAAATTATTGGAAGAGATGGAAAACAAGGGACAGGACACAACCAAAACAGAACAATTTATAGCAGAAATGAAAGGAATCGAGACAGTAGTAGTAGCTTTTTTAAAAAAATATCAAAAGGCTGATATTATTGATGATAATTTAGACAGGTTTAAAAAGGAGTTTACGGAAATTGGAGAAGTTTTAACTTTGCGAATTGAATCGGAAGAGGCCGGGGTTTATGCTTATTGGGGATTGTTTTAATTTATAAATTAAATTTTTTCACAAAAATAATTTAGTATATGAATATAAGAACGAAAATAATTTTACCGATTGTTTTAGTGGCTGCAATAGTATTATCGGTGGCTTCTTTTTATTCTTATTTCTACAATGTCGAAAGTTTAGTAGAAGCAGTGGCTGAACATTTAGATACAACGGTTTCTTCAAGGGCTCATCATATTGATACTTTCTTGGGAGATCAAAAAACAAAAATTGAGCTAATGGCATCTTCGGCGATTTTCAAGAAGATTTTTAATGACAGTTCTTCAGATTATGAGGTCAACTTTGAAAATGCTTGCAAGAGAGTTGATAAAATAGTAGAACTAGACGAAACGATTTATGAATTATTTATATTGAACAAAAAAGGAAAAATTATTTGCTCGAGTTCCAAGGAGAATATTGGTTTAGACAAATCAGACGACGATTATTTCACAGAGGGACTTAAGGGAGCTTACATTAAAGACGCTTACTATTCTGAAACAACCGAAAAAAAGTCTTTTGCGGTTTCGGCACCAATTATGTGTGAGACAAGCGGTTGCTTGGGAGTGGTGGT
>DAOWHU010000027.1 GCA_030641245.1 bacterium | reverse complement strand
ATATTGCCGAGTTTGTAAACTCTCAAAAACCCACCCAATAGTAAAATTCCTACTAATATAATCAAAGACTTTTTCCAATCAAAGCACATTTTCATTTTCATTTAATTTATATAAGTAATTCAATTCTACATTTAACTCGTTAAATTGACAATACGAAGCAGAGCAATTTACAATTTTCAATTTACAATCAATTTACAATTTAAAAATTTTCAATAAGTTTATTAATTTCAAACATCGAAAATTAAGTCATTGAAAATTAAGAAATTTTTATTTATAAAAATTTCGTATCGGGATGTAGTATAATGGTAGTACGTGTGGCTGGGGGTCACATAACCCGGGTTCAATTCCCGGCATCCCGACAAATTTGTTACCAGTAATCAGCAATCAGGATTTTTTCATAACGAAAGAATGTCTGATGATAATTTATTGCAAAAAAATGCATATTAAAATCAGCAATAAACGTTGACTTTTAAAATAACAATGTTACTATAAATAATTAATTTGTGTTAGTGTTTAATATAGAAGTAAGCAACAGTCCTTGAAACAGTCTTAGGGGTCAAAAAAAGGAGAAAAAGATGTCATTATCATTGCAAGAAAAAATCACGAATATGAAACGAAGAACGTTCGATTTGGATTGTATTCCGATTTCGCTCGATGGCAAATGTCCGAATGGGGTTCCTGGCTCTGATTATGAATTTTGTGAAGCCTCACTTCAGTTCGCGGAAAAGGTTAGAATAACTGGGAACGATGGCTCCAAAATTAATATTATAATTTGTCCCAGGTGTCATTCAAAGGTTCGTCCTAGCTTTCCCAGAATAAGGCGACTCTAAAATTTCTTATTTAAAAGGCTCGACCGCTAATTTGATTGAGCCTTTTAAAATTGGAAAAATCGTTCAGTAATTATTTCTAAATTTGAATTGGGGTTGGGTCGTGTTAGAATAAGGAAAAGAAAAAAAATAATTACAAAGGTCATTACATATGTACTTACATTTGTAGCAACATTCACAATAACATTTACGATGAAATTCATAACAAAACTTATAACAAAACTTATAATAATATAAAAGTTGATTCACACCCATATATCGATATATGGGTGTGGTCGAAAAATAAAAATGAAGATGGAAACAAAAACAAAAAAGAAAATTTATGTAGGGTTGACTATTTTTTTGGGGATTATGCTGAGTTTTATCGCTCATGCTTTATTGGAAGTAGCGATTCTTCGACAAGCTTTTGCAGAAGGAAGGATTGTTGAGGGGACCTATTTTTTGAGAGTGGGCTGGTGTGCTTTACCATTTTGGGTCCAATATACCTTCCCGGTCCTAGGAATTGTGGGCGGGTATTTTCTGGGGCAGTATTGGTGGAAGGTAGTGTACATCCAGAAGCGCCATTGGCGGTTTAAGAAAAAATAGGTTTTTCCATTTAGTGCTTGCGATTAAATATATATTAAAATCATTATTTAAATCAGTATTTTAATGCTGATTTTATTTTTGTAGGCAAAAACGAAAGCCGGAGACCTGTTTAGAGGTCGCCGGCTTTGTGGATGGACTAACAACCATCCAAGAGAAGATCCGTTTCTTTGTCTTTTATTTTTTCAGATAAAAGTTTGAAACAGTTTTCGGAGATTTGTTTTTTCAAATGATATTTCTCCAGAATTTTTGTCAATCGTTTGAGTTTTTTTTCAAGAGGCTTGGCGTTCTTGTTATAACACCTGAAATCCAAAAACTCGTCAAATTTGTGGCTAAAGCCCTCTGCGCCTCCCTTGTCATAGAATTTTTTCAGTGAAAACTTCATCCACCAGAGATCTCCGTAAAAATAACTCAAGACAAGAAAGGCCGTTATTGACAGGGTTGCTGTAACGATTATAATTTCTTTCATTCATCCGCCTCCTTCTTCATTCCGGCGGCAGATTTTCCAGGGAAATACTCTTTGAATATTTCCGTTGCAACAGTCTCTTCTCCTTTGACCTGGTTTAATCTATGGCTATGGTAGGCGTTGAAATCTTTTTTTGCCATTCGGTAGATTTTTTTTGAAGCTTCCACAAAATCTTCCTTGGTTATTTCGAGTTTTTGCACCATAATCTTTTCCTTCTTTTTAAAGGTACTGGTTTACTTACTTGAAGAAATAATTTAACAAATTTTAGGGTTTTTGTCCATAGAGGCTTGCTATTTGGGAAAATCGTGTATAATAAAGGAGCAAGGCTGGGAGGTAAGCGTATTATACATATAATTAAACGTGCCTATGAATTTGCAAAGCGATAAAGTGAGGAAGTATTTTTGGATAATTTTGGCGATTCTATTTCTATTATCGCTTAAGAATGGTATTATTTTTTTAATAATTTTATTTGCGGTATTTTTTCTAGTCAAAAAATTTAATCTTAATAAAAATGATATGAGCACTTATAACAATTTTGATTTCTCAAAATTGGGGGAATCAATCAAAAAAGGAACCAGTTTGGTTGTGGCGATTGTTATTTTAATAATCTTACTACCTTTAATGATAGTGGTGATTGATGCCGGGGAAACAGGAGTTTATTCTTTGTTCGGAAAAGTGCGGGATCAAGAGCTGAGCTCGGGGCTACATTTCAAAAACCCTTTGGCTAAAATTACTAAAATTACTATTCGGACTCAAGAGTACACTATGAGTGGAACGGCCGAAGAAGGCAAAAAGCAGGGAGTGGACTCAATTGGTGCTTTGACAAAAGAGGGTTTAGACGTAGCCTTGGATATCACAGTGTTATATCGTTTGGACGAAAAAGAAGCCTCTGATGTCTATAAAGAGGTTGGATTGAATTACGAAGAAAAAATAATTCGACCAATCATTCAAAGTTCTATTCGAGAAATTGTGGCTCAGTATGAAGCCAAGGTTATATACTCTGAAAAACGAACTGAAATTGGTCAAAAAATATTTGAAAATCTAGAAAGCTCATTGACTGGGAGGGGAATTGTTTTGGAAGATTTACTTTTAAGAAATGTGGTTTTACCGGCCGATCTTCAGGGATCAATTGAGCAAAAACTTCAAGCTGAGCAAGAAGCCCAAAAAATGGAGTTTGTTTTGGAAAAAGAGCGAAAGGAAAAAGAGCGAAAAATCATCGAAGCGGAAGGACAGAGAGAATCGCAGGAAATTATCAATCAAAGTTTGACGCCAAGTTATTTGAATTATCTATATATAAAAAATCTTCAAGAACGAGAGGGAACGATCTATGTTCCGATTGGTGACAACGGAATACCTTTGTTTAGGGGTATTTAGAAAGAAGCCGAATCTTGGTAAAATTTTAACAAGACTGTTCGCGAAACAGTCTTGTTTTAATTTCATTGACAAAATCTGTCCGTGATGGTACTATAAGGTGGTTTGAAATAAGAAATGAAGCAGTACTTTATATAATTAATTGAAAAATAAACACGGGAGGTGTTATTTGAAAAAATCGCTGAAAATCTTGATTGCGTTTCCTTATTCTCATTATCATCACAGTGAAGTTTCCATCGGGGTTCATAAGTATCTAGAAAAAAGGGGAATTAACTGCAAAATTGAAAGCATTTTTGAAGGAAGTACAGCTGCTAAAATCATTAACAATGAAAGATTTGAAATTGTTATTGTTGATAAAAACTTGCCTGATTTCCGAATTTTGAATGCTACAATGGAAGCCATCCGAGACGAAAAAGATCTAAAAGTTGGTGCAGGAACTGTCATTCGACTAAATCCCAAGAGGGTTTTTTGGAAGAAAATGAAAATGCAAGGATTGGTGAACTTTTTCTATCTAAGGATGATGTTCGTAAAGCTTAGATGGAACGCGGTAAGATATTCAAAAAATAAAGCTGATCAATTATCAGCAAATTAAGGGAGGGTTTTATGTCTGGAGAAAGAATTTTGGTGGTGGATGATGAAAAGGCAATAAGAGATATTCTCTCTATGTTTCTTCCGAAGGAGGGTTATGATTTTAAATTGGCCGTGAATGGAGAAGACGCTCTTTTGGCAATAGGGGAGTCGGCAGGAAATTTTGATTTGATTATTTCTGATATTGATATGCCTAGAATGAATGGGATTGAAATGGCGCAAAATATAACCAGGAAGATTCCCATTATTTTTATGTCTGGTCGACCGAGTTCTTTGGAGAGGGTCCGTTTGACTAATTTACCGAATTTTGCTGGGGCCGTAGGGAAGCCCTTCTCGCTAGAGGATCTTTCTAATATGATTAAAAAGACCTTAGCGTAAAATAGATTGAGGTTTTGAAAAAGGGTTTGCTAGAACGTAGTAAACCCTTTTCGCTTTTTTTAAGATTTTTATTAACTTTAGTATTAGCATATATTTTAATATAGGTTAAAATATACACAAAGATAGTTTCAAAAATCCAGATATTCGTCCGTCAGGACGGATTTTTAGTCATTTGACATTAGAATTTGATTTGCCCGTCTCGCGTCACTTGCCGAGGCGGAGAATAACTTGAAACAATTTGGATTTTGAAATTTGCAAAGCCCTTCTCTTGAAAAAAACACCAACAAAGATTAAAATTAAATTTATAGAGGTAAAACCTTAATTATAGGTCTATGTCTGGACACAACAAATGGTCAAAAATTAAACACAAAAAAGCTGCTACGGATGCCAAGCGCTCCAAGATATTTTCAGTTATTTCCAAAGAAATTATTTTAGCCGCTAAAAACGGAGGAGATCCTGACTATAATTTTCAGCTTAAAATGGCAGTGGATAAGGCCCGGGCTTCAAATATGCCCAATGATAATATTAACAAGGCCATCAGAAGAGGAAGCGGGGTTTTGAAAGACGGGGCTCAATTAGAGGAATACCTTTTTGAAGCTTATGGACCTAACCAAGTGGCGATGTTAATTCGGGCAGTTAGCGATAACAAAAATCGAACTTTAAGCGAAGTTCGAACTTTTTTAACTAAAAATGGGGGCAAAATGGTAGAAGGGGGCAGTATCAGTTGGCAGTTCGACCAAGTTGGGAGGTTGGCTATTTCTGAGATTAATAAAAGCGAAGACGAATTGGAGGAAATTATTATTGAAAGTGGGGCCGATGATTATCAACGAGAAGGCAAAAATTTGGTTGTTTACGCTCCTTTCCAAAAGCTTCAGGTCGTAAAAGAATTTTTAGAAAAAGCGGGGCTGAAAATTGAAGAGGCTACTTTGACTTATTTGCCTCAAAATGTTTTAGAACTTAGCAATAAAAAAATAAAGGTTTACGCCAATTTTATAGAAAAAATAGAAGAACAGGATGACGTAGTGGAAATTTATGACAATCTAATCTAACCTTCGGTTATAAATCTCAAATTCAAAATTACAAACCGCAAATAAATCTCAGGCTCAAAATTCAAAATTCAAAAAATTTTTGTAATTTTGAATTTTGAAAATTGTAATTTATTTGGAACTTGTAATTTTGGATTTGAAGTTTTCTTTATTATTGTTTTGAAATCATGAAATTAAATAAAGAAGTTTACTTGCTCTATGAAAAATAACAGTGTTAAAATACTAGGATTAGATCCAGGAACCGCCATTACTGGTTGGGGGTTGATTGAAGAAAAAAAAGGAGAGCCAGTTTTGAAAGCTTATGGGTGCATTGAAACTCCTAAGACTCATTCTGACGTAGAACGATTAAGAGAAATCGCTCGAGATTTGAGACATATTTTGAAAACTTATCAACCAGACGAAGTGGCCGTTGAAGATCTTTTCTTTTTTAAAAACCTCAAGACTGCCATTAAAGTAGCTCAGGCCCGGGGGGTACTGCTTTTGATCCCGACTGAAAATAGGATTCCGGTTTTTGAATATACTCCTTTGCAAATTAAACAAGCCTTAACGGGTTATGGGCGAGCTGAAAAAAAACAAGTTCAAATTATGGTCCAGAATATTCTCAAGCTTAAAAAAATTCCCCAGCCCGATGACGCCGCGGATGCCTTGGCCGTTGCTCTATGTCGACAACAATCTCGGAAAATAGAGCTATTGAATGATTTGGGTTAACCAGGTATACTATTCAAATAAGTAAAGGACTGTTTCTAATCACAGTTTTTAAATGAAAAATTAAATGAAAATTATTGAAAAACGAAAATATTCTTTTTTATTTTCCGCTTTATTAATTATTATCAGCATCTTCTTTTTATCGGCCTGGGGTTTAAAGTTGGGAATAGATTTTACAGGGGGAGTTTTAACAGAAATTCAATTTAAACAGGAAGTGAGTAAAGATGAGGTAGTTGATTCCGTAAAAGATTTAGGGCTGTCCAGTTTGTTGGTTCAGCCGGCTGAAAATCACTCCTTCATTGTTCGTTATCAATCTGAAAACGGTAAAATCAATTCTGATTTAGAAAAAACTCTAGAAGAAAAATATCCCGAAGCAGAAACTTTGAGAACTGAGTTTGTTAGCTCTTTAGTGTCGTCAGAGTTAAAGAGAAATGCAATTTATGCTATTATAGCTTCGATTATCGGTGTGACCTGGTACATTGCTTGGGCTTTCCGAAAAATATCCTACCCTATCAATAGTTGGAAATATGGATTAGGAGCAGTTTTGGCTTTGGTGCATGACATTATTATTACTTTGGGCGTTTTTGCCATTCTAGGCCACCTTTATGGGGTCGAAGTAGGGATTCCTTTTGTGGCCGCTTTGCTGACTATTTTCGGTTACAGCGTCAACGATACCATTGTTATTTTTGATCGAATCAGAGAAAACCTCTTGCGTTTCGGAGCAGGAAAAGATTTTGAAGGGACTATTAATAAATCAATTCGAGAAAGCATTGCTCGATCTCTGAACACTTCTCTGACCGTTATTTTTGTATTACTGGCGATCATCTTTTTTGGTGGAGCCACTATCAAATATTTTGCTTTAGCCTTATTGATTGGAATTTTCTTTGGAACCTATTCTTCAATTTTTGTAGCCACAGCCTTTGTTGCGGAATTGTGGAAAAAGGATCAGAAATAGTGAATATAGGAGGGGCAGTCTAGTAAACAAAAAATATGAAAATCGCTCTTGTTCACGATTACCTAGTTCAAAATGGTGGAGCGGAAAAGGTCTTGAATTGCTTGACAGAAATTTGGCCAGAAGCTCCCATTCATACCATTCTGTATGATAAAAAAAGATGTTCAAAATGTAAAAGCAAACCAGTAAAAACCTCTTTTTTACAGAAAATTCCGTTTACCAAAAAATATCATCGGCTTTTTCCTTTTTTAATGATGAGCGCTATTGAGCAATTTAACTTGGATTATTACGATGTAGTTTTATCAGATTCTTCTAGTTTTGCTAAAAATATTGTTACCGCTCCTAGCACTTTGCATGTTTGTTATTGTCATACTCCGATGCCTTACGCTTGGGATGATTGCCAGTATTATACTCAAGAATTTGGCTTTCCTAATTGGCTCAAAAGAATGGTTCCTCATGTGATGAACTATGTGCGGGTTTGGGATTATTTTTCGACCAATGGAGTAGATCAGTTTATCGCTAATTCTAAATTTGTTCAAGGACGAATTAAAAAATATTATCAAAGAAATTCAATCGTCATCAATCCTCCTGTCGCTGTTGATAAATTCTATCTAACCCCCGAAGAAGAATTGGGAGACTATTTCTTAGTAACCGGGAGAATGATGAAGTATAAGAAAATGGATTTAGTGATTAAAGCTTTCAATGAACTCAAGTTGCCCTTGAAAGTAGTTGGCAGAGGAATTGAGTTTAAAAATCTTGAAAGAATGGCGGGACCAACGATTGAATTTTTAGGACGAATTTCCGAAAAAGAATTGCGAGAAGTTTATTCTAAAACTCAAGCTTTTATTTTTCCGCAAGAAGAAGACTTTGGAATAGTGGCCATTGAAGCTTTAGCCAGTGGGAGGCCAGTCATTGCCTATAAAGCAGGAGACATTGTGGAACATATTGAAGATAATGAAACAGGGGTGCTGTTTGAAGAACAAACCTGGGAATCATTAATGAAGGCTATCCAGAAATTTCAAAAACTAGATTTTGATTCTGAATATATCAGAAAGACCGCTTTTGGCTTTTCTGAAAAAATATTTAGAGATAAAATAAAGAAGGAAGTTGAAAACAAATACAAAGAATTCAAAAATAAATAATAATTTCTCAAATATAGAAATGAAAACAATCGACGATATCGATTTTATTGCCAAAAATGTTTTAATTCGTTGTGATTATAATGTTCCAATTGAAGATAAAATTCTCACTGACGAAGAGGATGACAAAATCGAATTTTCTCTAGAAACAATTCGACTAATTTTGGAAAAACAAGCTAAATTTGTTTTGTTGGTTTCTCATTTGGGTAGGCCAGGGGGAAAATTTAATGAAAATTTTTCGATGGAGCCAGTTCGCAAAAGACTGGAAGAGTATTTAGGGCTGGATGTTAAATTAATGAAAAGCCTTGTTGAGATTAAGGCCGTTCAAGAAGATCCAACGATAGAACTAGCTTTATTGGAAAATATTCGATTTTGGAAAGAGGAGGAAGTGTCTGATGAAAATTTTGCTAAAAAGATTACAGAAGGTTTTGATGTTTATGTTAATAACGCTTTTTCAGTTAGCCATCGAGATCACGCCTCCTTAACTAAATTTCCTAAATTTTGTCCAGAAAAATGTGCTGGTAAATTATTAGCCAAAGAGATCGAGAATTTAAATATTGTCAAAGACAATCCTCAAAAACCAGCCATAGCCGTTATCGGAGGTTCTAAAATTGAAACCAAATTGCCGGTTATCGAAAATCTAGCTAAGGATTATGATTTTGTTTTAGTGGGCGGAAGAACTGCCAATGAAGCCTTGGATCAGAAAATAGATTTTTCAGAGAATGTTCTTTTGCCGGTTGATTTTTCCCCCAAAGAAAGAATTAAAGACCGTTTAGATATTGGGGAAAAAACCCGTAAAATGTTTATCGATAAGATCAAGCAAGCCCAGACCATTGTTTGGAACGGTCCGCTGGGGATGTTTGAAGAAGAAGAATGTGCTTTGGGCACTAAAGAGATTGCCGAAGCCATTAAGAGCAATTCTGGGGC
Source organism: bacterium (assembly GCA_030641245.1). GTDB lineage: Bacteria > Patescibacteriota > Minisyncoccia > Moranbacterales > DUUL01 > UBA2773. The sequence goes on along the minus strand of DAOWHU010000027.1, from coordinate 1,351 downwards.
TTTCAAGCTGGCTGGAGGAGGAGAAACCATTACCGCTTTAAATTACTTTGCGGATATCAAAGATTTCAACTATGTTTCTATGAGCGGAGGGGCTATGCTAGATTTTCTGGCGGGAAAAGAATTGCCCGGAATTCAAGCTCTACAATAAACCACTATTTTCTGTTAGAATGAAGTACGTAAATGGTTATGCGAAGTCAATAAATAATAAAATAAGTCAATGAAAAAAGTAATTTGTATCGGCTCGGCCACCAAGGATATTTTCATTACTTTGAATGAAACTAAAATTACTGAAAATAAAAAAAGCCTAACAGAAAAAAAGCTGATGTCCTTTGAATTTGGAGCAAAGATATATGCCGAAAATCTAATCGAAGAAGTCGGAGGAAGTGCCGTCAATGTTGCGGCCGGGTTAAATTTGGGAGAAGTCAGAAGTTTTGTTTTTGCTCGAACCAGCAAAAGTGAGGTTGGCAAATGGGTCGAAAAAAGAATTGGAAAATTAAAAGTGAAGAAAAACTATATGCAACGTCGAGGGTCTGAACCCAGCGAAGTCTCAGCTATAATTTCCGACAAAGCTAATTTGGATCACGTTATTATGAGAACTGGTGATTCAGTAGAATGGTTTGACTTAGAAAAGGCTTTGAACAAATTTAGAGAAAAAGTAGATTGGATTTACGTTGGCTCGCAAAAAAAGAACTCTTTAGATAAAATGAAAAAAATTGTTGAATTTGCAGAAAACAAAAAAGCTAAAATAGTTTTTATCCCCAGCAGTTATCAAATCGAAAATGATCTAGAGGTTTTATCGGCGCATTTCGAAAAAATTGAAATAATTTTTGTTAATCGAGATGAGGCCCTTGAAATTCTTCAGAACCTTGAAATTGAATTTAAGGATGAACCATCGAATTTACTTCAGGAAATTAAAAAACTAGGTTTCGAAAAAGTAGTAATTACGGATGGAGCAAAAGGGGCTTATGTTTGTCACAGTGAAGGTAGTTTTCATTTAGGAATTAACAAGACTAAGAAAATTGAAACTGTTGGAGCGGGAGACGCTTTTGCGAGTGGCTTTCTGAGCGCCTACATAGATAGTGCAGATATTAAAAAAAGTTTAGCTTGGGGAATTGCCAATAGTGGGGCGGTTTTGACAAAGATTGGTTCGACTAAAGGGCTACTCAACAAAAAAGAAATGAAGAATCAAGAAACGGATTTAATCAAAAAAATAAAACCAATAAAATAAGAGGGATGAAAAAAATGTTGAATCCTAGGAGGATTGCGGTGGTTGGTGCTTCTGATAAAAAGAAAAAGATAGGGGATAGTCTCGGCAGGAATCTTAAGAACAAAAAATAGACCGGGCGGATGT
>DAOWHU010000046.1 GCA_030641245.1 bacterium | reverse complement strand
TAGGTACATAATAACAGAAATAGATTTATTTCTTTCCGGAAACAGCCTCAACTACATAGGAAGAAAGGAGAGTTTCATTATTAAGCTAGGGGACGACACAAGACAAACAATATTAGAAGTTTTCAATAGACGCTGGAAAATTGCCCAAAAGGTTGAAGAATAAATAAATTTAAATAAAATAAAAATTAATTTTAAATTATATTGTAGAGGCTAGCTAGCGGGGTGGTGTTTGAAAATTAAGTCATTGTAAATTGTAAATTGGTTTATTGCAAATTGTCTTAGCGGTTTCTATGGGAATTGCCGTAGACGCTTTTATAGAGAGGTCTATTTTTTGTGGGGATGAATAGAGGGGGGGGATAAATATAAAAATATAAATCAATTCACACCTATACTCTAGAGTATAGATGTGGTGGAGGGGAAAATAATATCATTGTGAATGTACTTACATGTGTACGTACATATGTAAGGACATAATAATCAAAAAGCCAAGGAGATTTTTAAAATCCTTGGCTTTTTGAAATTCGTTGATTTCAAAGTTTTTTTAGTCTGAGGCCTGGCAGACTGGGTCTTTTTCGGGCCAGATCCAGAAATCTTTGTTTTCTCCAGTAAACCATTCAAAAATTGGCAATAGTGTATCGATGTCTTTGCTAAAGCCGTTTTCCTTACTAAGGAGGACTTGAGTGCTTTTTGACCCTGCTTCAAATACGCTCAGAAGAGCTACCGCAGGGGGAAGTCCTTTTTTGAAAAGGGGTGTGATTAATTTAAACATTTCATTCGCTCTAATGCACTGGGGAGATTGGCAACTATTGGTATGTTCAGAAAATTCTGTAGCCATCTCTTTCGAAACACCAAAATTACCTACGTGGTTGATTTTAAGCCAATCGCTAGTGGTAGAGAATCCAATGTTTTTTCCGGTAGAGTCCGCTTCGATAAGGATAACAATGCCTTCTCCGAAATAATGGTTAAACATATGAGCGAAGGTCCAGCCAATAGCCCTTCTAACTCCATTTGCATATTCGTTGCAAGTTCTTTCTTTTAGCATGATAGTCTCCTTTTTTGTCAAATTACATGGTTAACTTAATGGGTAAGTATAGCTGAATTGGAAGGAAAAAGCAAGAAAAGAGTAGTGACCAATCAAATGGTTAATTATTTCACACCCATACTCTAGAGTATGGGTGTGGTGGAGAAAGTCGGGATTAAAATACTTTCATTCTCTAGAGAATGAAAGTGGAGAGGGGATAATAAAAAACACCGGTGGACGGTGTTTTTCGATATATGCAAAAAAGGGTTTAGAATTATTTTTTTAAAGCGGTGATTTTTCGGATTAGGGTTGATTTTCGTCGGGCGGCGGTATTTTTCTTTAAAACGCCTCGTTTCATAGCTTTGTCAATGGCTTTTTGAGCGTCTTTAAATAATTTTTCGGCCTTAGATCTATTTTTGGCGGTAATGGCATCGGTCACTTTTCGGATAGCTTCTTTCATCGCGATTTTTCTTTTTCGGTTAAAAACATTTTTCTTAGCAGATACTTTTATGTATTTTTTAGCAGCTTTAAGGATTGGCATACAAACTTTATTTAAAGATATTAGACTTCTTCGGAAAGTATCTCCTATTGCAAACTTTTATTTTTGGTAAAATTTATTTCATACCCCAGGGCATCTTCTTTGCCTTCGGCATTCACCTTAAGCTTTTTTCAGTTTAGCTAAGACTAGGCTTTCAAAAAGTATTCAATAAATTTTTCTCAAAACTAAAAGTTTTCATAACGAAACTACTCTCCAAAAAAGTCTATTTAATTACTGCGTAATTTTAGCATAGGCTGGAAAATTTGTAAAGATAATGATACCATGAAATGGTAAGAAACAAGAAGCAAGGACACAAGAAACAAACAAATTAAAAATTAAAAAAACTTAAATCCGCCTACCGGCTGGCAGGTTAAAAACAAAAAGCCAGGGGGTTTTTGGGGAGTTTGAGACTTTTAATTTTGAATTTGAGATTTGTTTGTATCTTGTATCTTGTGTCTTAATTAAATTATTACATAATTTAATTCAATGATTGGAAAACTAAAAGGAACAGTTGATTACTTCGGAGATGGCTATTTAGTGATCGATGTTAATGGGGTGGGTTATAAGGTTTCTTGCAATGAGGTAACGATTGGGAAAGTTTCAAGTCAGGAAGAAGTCGAGCTGTTTATTTATACGCATGTTAAGGAAGATCAATTAACGTTGATTGGTTTTGAGTCCCAAAATGAGCTAGAGCTGTTTGAGCTTTTAATTTCTGTTTCTGGGATAGGTCCAAAGGCGGCTTTGAATATCTTGAACATTGCCTCTCCAGATGTGGTCAAAACGGCGATTGTTAATCAAGATTCTGGTATTCTGACCCAAGTGTCCGGAATCGGCAAGAAAATTGCGGAGAGAGTGATTTTGGAACTCCAGAACAAGATTAAAAACTTTTCGGCCTCTGTCCAACAGACTGCTCAAGGAGATCAAGATGTTATCGAAGCTTTGGTGGGGATGGGATATAGTATTAGTGAAGCTCGAGAAGCTGCCAAGAATGTTCATAGTGAATCCCAGGATGTTTCCGAGAGGATTAAGTTGGCTCTTAGAAGTCTTTAAGATAGGCAGGTGTTTTAAAATGAAAATAATGAGCGAAGAAAAATTTTTAGAAAAAAATAGTTTAGATGGTGGTTTTTTGCAATCCAAACACTGGATGAATTTTCAGCATCAGCTCAAGAAAAATTTTCATTTAGTTAAGAGCAAAAAAGCCCAAGCTTTAGTTATTGAAAATAAATTACCAGTAGTTGGAAAGTATTTATATATTCCTCGAGGGCCAATTTTTACGGAAGATCAAAATGATAATCAACTACTGCTAGCTGAAATTAAAAAAATTGCCGGTGAGAAGAAGGCCAGTTGGATTAGAGTGGAGCCTCAAACAGTAGAAAGCCTGAAAGAAATC
>DAOWHU010000041.1 GCA_030641245.1 bacterium | reverse complement strand
GAAAAATCCATTAAAAATCTTCGAGGTCATAAAAAGGAAGACGTTATTTTTGCTGGTTCTTCCTCTCGAGCCAAACTGGGCTGTGCACAAGTCTCAGTTTTCTTTGATAATTCTAAAAAACAGTTTGACATTGATTACGATCAGGTGATTGTTACTCGGAAAGTTTATCGGGATGGTGAAAATAGCTATCTAGTTAATAACAATAAAGTTAAATTATTTGATTTGATCAATTTACTTTCCAAGGCTGGCATTGGTTACAGCAATTACACCATCGTCAACCAAGGGATGACGGATAAAACTCTTCTTTCTAGTCCTTTAGAGAGAATGGGTTTTTTGGAAGATGCGGCGGGTGTTAAAGAGTTTCAACTCAAGAAAAATCAAAGCGTTCGAAGGATGAAAAAAACTAAGGGTAATATTGAAAAGGCCGAATCTGTGATGCGAGAGATCAAGCCAGAGTTGCGAGTTCTTAAAAGCCAGAGTCGGAAAATTGAGAAAAGTCAAAAAACGCGAGAAGATTTAGCCGAAAAAAGAAAGCAGTATTTTGCAGTTAAGTTAAATAATATTGAAAAGAATCAGAGTAAAAATAATTTAGAACTAGAAGGGATTGAAGATCAACTTGCCAAAAGTCGAAAGAAGATTAAAGAAATCAATCAAAAACTTCAAGTGAGTGATGATGATGCAGTTCAAGAGCAAAATCAGTTGATCGGAAAAATCGAGAAAGAAAAAACACGATTAGAAAATCAGAGATATAAACTAGAAAGAGCAGGGTTTAAAAATGAAATAAGATCGAAATCTCTTCAAGAAAAAATTGAACAGTTAGACGAAGAGGAAGTAGTTTTGGTTGATCGAGGCTATATTTTGTCTAAGCTGAAAGCTATCAAAGAGGATCTAGATAATCAGGCGGGAAAGTCTTCGACGGCTAAAATAGTTTCTAAAATTAGCGATTTGCTTGAAGAGATTCAAGCCGGCAAAGCTACTAAGAACAAAGCTGACGAAGAAACTAAAAAGAAAAAAGGCTTGATAAGCCAGGGCTTGGATAAAATCAAAAAGGAGGCCAATTCAAATGTGGTTGAAACTGAAAATTGCAAGCAAGAAATAGCTCAGAAAAATCAAGAAATTCAAGCTATTAATATTGAAAATCGAAAAAATCAAGAATCGCGAGTGGATTACAAAGATCAACTAAGAAGAGAGCAATTTGAGATTGAAAAAGCTGATAAGTACGATCAACATTTGAAATTAGAGCAGGCTAAATTCAAGCAAGAATTGAAAGAGGTCGAAAAAGATATTAAGGATAACTTTGAGGGGAAAATCGAGGGCCTGAGAGCGGTTTCTAGCGGTTTGAGCCTGGAAGAATTAAAGATGAAAATTGAAAAACTCAATTGGCAGTTAGAACAGGTTAAAGAAATCGATACGGCGGCGGTTGGGGAATGTCAAGAACTTCAAGAAAAGTACGACTTCTTGAAAAAGGAGTCACAAGATTTGAGGTTGACTTTGATGGATTTGAATAATGTGGTCGTTGAAATGGACAAAACTATCAAGAAAAAATTAAATGAAGCCTTTACAGCTATCAATAAAGAGTTTGCCGTCTATTTTAAATTAATGTTTGCGGGTGGTTCGGCCAAACTAGAAAAGGTTAAAATTGAAAAAAGAAAACTTCGAGAAGAAATTGAAGAAGGAGACGAAAGCGAGAGGGAAGAATTAGAAAAAGTAGTTGAGCGGGGAATTGATATTAAAGTTAATCCGCCCGGGAAAAGAATTAATAATTTGGGAATGCTTTCAGGGGGAGAGCGAACTTTGACTTCAATCGCCTTGTTGTTTGCTTTAATTTCTTGTAACCCGCCTCCTTTTTCTTTTCTAGATGAAATTGAGGCTAATTTAGATGAATCTAACGCTGATAAATTTAGTCGTATTTTGAAAAAACTTTCCCACAAAACCCAATTTATTTTAGCCACTCATAGCAGAGAAGTTATGCGGATTTCTGATATTCTTTACGGAATTACAATGGATAAAGAAGGGTACTCAAAAGTTTTTTCGGTAGAATTAAGTCAGGTCAAGCAAGATAGTCAAATCGTTGAATGAATTTAATATAAACGTAGTTCTTTTCCAGGGAAAGGGAGATGAAATTTGAGAAAAAAGACAAATGGTTGAAATGATGGTCTGTATTTGCTATCTCTGGAGTTTTGATCATTCTCTGTCTATTTGGTTCATTGGGAGAACTTTTGAAAGTTTCTGAAGCTAATTCAGGAAAAATTAAAAAGAGGGAATTTTTGAAATAATTTCAAAGAAGGAAGGAAATACTGAATGCTTAACAGTTTTTTCGAAAGGAGAAAAAATGAGTGTTACTGAAAGTAGGGATGATAGTCGGGACGGTTTCAAAAAGAGTGTGCTGCTTTTTCTTGTTAGTTCGCTTAGTGCATTGCTTTTTACTGAGGCAGGCTTTCACTTTGTCGGAGAAGTAGGATTTTTTATCTCCGTGGTCTTATTTTTCATACCGATAATAATAGCCCTCAGGAGGTATAATGAGTTATTTTAATCTGGGGGACGCTGAAACCAACAGCGTCCTTCCTAAAAAATTATTTACAAAAAGTTTTCATAAAAATATTTTAAATATATGCAAGATAGCAAAGAGTTAGAATTTTCGATCGTAGCCACGCCAATTGGCAATTTGGAGGATATAACCTATCGAGCCGTAAAGACACTTAAAGAGGCCGATTTTATTCTTTGTGAGGACACCAGAAAGACTAAGGTCTTGTTAGATAGGTATGAAATTAGCAAACCGCTAAAAGCTTATCATCAGCAAACTAATGACAGTAAAATCGAGAGAATTTTAGAGCAGATGTCCGAGGTTAAAAAGGTTGCCTTGGTGACGGATGCGGGAACTCCGGGGATTTCTGATCCAGGCAATATTCTGATTAAAAAAGCCTTGGAGTTTTTTGGTGATAAAATAAAAATCACTCCTATTCCTGGAGCGAACGCTTTGAGTGCTTTGCTTTCGGTAGCCGGAATTAATACTACTCGTTTTACTTTTATGGGATTTCCGCCTAATAAAAAGGGACGAGAGAAGTTTTTTAGAGAAGTCCTGGTTTCTGATTATCCAGTTATCTATTATGAATCTCCTTATCGATTGATGAAAAATTTGGAGTTAATCGAGGGACTTCAAGAAGAACTAGAAGTTTCCAAAAAACTGGTGTTGGGAAGAGAGCTGACTAAAATGTTTGAAGAGATTAAAAGAGGGGAAGTCGCTGATATTAAAAAATATTACGAGGAAAATTCTGACAAGATTAAAGGAGAGGTTGTCGTCTTGGTGTACTAAGACTCTAAATTTCTCCAAATTATTCTCCACCTCGGCAAGCTTTCGGCGAGACGGGCAAATCAAATCTAAAATTTGAATGACAAATAAATTATAAATACCTAAATCTAAATTTCAGAACAACCTTATTTACTAAAAATTTAAAATTAAATATATGAATTATAAAAAATGGCTTGATGATTTTATGGGCGCTTGGAAAGAAAAAGACGTGAAAGCGGTTATACAAACTATTTCGAAAGGATGTGAATATTATGAAAGTGTTTTTGCTGAACCCTGCGCTAGTTTTGAAGATATCGAAAAACTCTGGGCAGTTGTTCCCGATAATCAAAGGGACATAGAATATAGTTACAAAATTTTGTTTCAAGATGAAAATATTTGTGTCGTTAATTTTTTTGCAACGAGGATTTTGGTTCCATCTAATGTGAAGCAAGAAATCAATGGGATATTTCAAATATCTTTAGATGAAAAAGGAAAATGTGAATTTTTTAAACAGTGGCGAGAAGTTAAAGAAAGTTGAGGGGGAAATTGTGGTTTTGGTTTATTAAAGGCTTTTAAATTTTACTTTAGTATTTTTTGTTTGTGGCTTGCTATAATAAAATTGGATTATTAATCCCCAACGAAGACCAAACAAAATTTTTAGTAGTGCAAAAATACTCGCAAAACAATACAGATAATTATATAATGCCGGGTGGGAAATTTGAAGAAGACACAGTTGAAGAGTGTTTAAAATTTAAACTTAAAGTATGAATAAAGCAGAAATAATTTTTAAAACGATAGATTTTGTGAAAGAAACTTTGGCAGAAGTGGAAGATGTTCATGGCTGGTATCATACTGAGCGAGTTTATAAACTTTCCAAAAAAATTGCTGAGGCTGAAAAAGCTGATATGTTTGTAGTTGAACTTGGAGCTTTACTTCACGATATCGCTGACTATAAGTTTAATGATGGTGATGAAAAAGCTGGGTCTCGTAAATCAGGAGAATTTTTAAGTTCCTTGGGTGTTGGCAAAGAGATAATAGAATATGTGGGGGAAATAGTTGATAATGTTTCTTTCAAAGGGGGCAACTTCACTCAAAGTTTTAAATCTTTGGAACTTGATGTTGTTCAGGACGCTGATCGGCTGGATGCTCTTGGGGCGATTGGAATTGCTAGAGCTTTTGCTTATGGCGGGTATAAAAAACAAGAAATTCATAATCCTGAAATTGAACCGAGACTTGGCATGAGAAAAGAAGAGTATAAAAATAATAATTCCCCATCGATTAATCATTTTTACGAAAAAGTGCTTTTGTTAAAAGATCGGATGAATACGAAAACAGGAAAATCTTTAGCCGAATCTAGACACAAATTTGTTGAAGACTATCTTGAAGAATTTTTTAAAGAATGGGACGGAGAGGCTTAAAAAAATATTTGGAATATCTTTGCAGACGGCATGGATAAAGGGGTTCCGTGGTTGGATGGATTAAAATTAACAGCTCGTGGTGTGAGTTGGTGTTGGTCATTTGAGTTTTGAGTTTGATTTACCCGTCTCGCCGAAAGCTTGTCGAGGTGGAGAATAATTTGAAGAAATTTGGATTTTGATATTTATTCTCAGAAATATTCTCTGAGAATTCTTTCTCTTCTTTTTTTTTCATCCAACAAAACGTTATCTTTGAGTTTGAAGGAGGCGGTGCCAGGGCGGGGGGAGTATTTATTAATGAAGGCTTCGGAGAATTTGGCTTTCTTGAAAACCTTGACGGTTTCTTGAAAATCTTTTTCGGATTCGCCAGGGAAGCCGACAATTACATCGGTGGAGATTTTAGCTTCGGGAACTTTTTCTCGAGTTTTTTTGATTAGATTTAAATAATGTTTTTGGGTGTAGGGACGGTTCATGGCTTTGAGGATTTTATCGCTGCCAGCTTGAATGGGTAAATGAATTTGACGAGAAATGTTTTTGTTTTGAGCAATGACGTCAATCAGTTTATCGGAATAGTCCTTGGGGTGGGAGGTTAGGAATTTGAATTCAATCTTTGGAAATTCTTTAGCTAAAGTATCTAGTAAAATTGGGAAAGTTATTTTTTTGTCTTTATAGGAGTTAACATTCTGTCCTAGTAATGTGATTCTTTTGTAATTTTTGTCTGCGAGGTGCCGAACCTCGTCAGTAATTTCATTAAAAGGTCTCGACCATTCTCGTCCTCGGGCATAGGGAACGATACAATAAGTACAGAAATTATTGCAACCAGTCATAATTGGCACCAAGGCAGAATCTTTCCTCTCGTATTTCGGTTTTATCTTTAAATAATCATTTTCACAGCCACTATCATACTCTAGTGTATGATAGTACTTTGCCCGGGCTAGTTTATTTAAAGTGCTTTTATTGTTTTTGATTAGCTCTAGGATCTTTGCTTGTTTTGCTGAAGATTTATCGAGGTTGAGAAAAGCTTTGATGGCTATAAAAAGGTCAACTTTTTTTTCAAGTCTTTTTCGAAATTCTTTGCGGTGAGCCAAGCAACCAGTCACTATAACAATCTTTTTTCTTTGGTTTACCCCAGGGCACCTTCTCTTCCTTCGGAATTCACCTTGTCTTTTTTTGAAAACGTTATGAACATGGCCGTAAACTTTGTGTTCTGACATTTGACGAACTCCGCAAGTATTGAAAATTACCAAATCAGCCAAATCAATTTTGTCAGCTAAAGTAAAATTATTTTGTTCAAAAAAGGTTGCTATTCGCTCCGAATCAGAGAAATTCATTTGACAACCGAAAGTCTTAATAAAATATTTCATACATCAGAGATTTTTTTATAAATTATAAATTAAAAGCACCAAATTCCAAATAAATCACAAATTACAATTTCTCAAATTCAAAATTTTTTCGAAGCCAAATTTGGATATTTGAATTTTGAAAATTGATGCTTATTTGAAATTTAAAATTTTGGATTTGGTGCTTTTGAAAAATTAGATTTTTTCAGTTATTTCTTTTTTAATCATTTTGATAAAATCGGCAATTTTCATCTTTTCTTGCTCTTTCTGATCCCGTTTTCTGATTGTCACGGTTTCGTCTTTTTCTTCCTTTTCTCCTATGATTAAAATATAGGGAACTTTAGTTTTAGTGGTTTCGGCAATTCTTTTTCCAAGGGAATTTTCAGGGTTGGGAGTTTCGATTCGGATCCCTTCTTTTCGTAAAGATTTCTCGACTTTTTTGGCGTAAGCATCAAATTTTTCAGAGACTGGAAGCAGGGCTACCTGAACTGGAGATAACCAGGTTGGAAATTTACCAGCGTAGTGTTCGATTAGAAAGGCCATCGTTCTCTCAACACATCCAATTGAACCTCGATGAATAATCATAGGTCGTTTTTCAGAACCATCTTCAGCTATATAGGTCATATCAAATTTTTCTGGCAGAGAAAAGTCAATTTGGATGGTAAAGGCAGTTTCATCTTTGCCGTTGGAATTTTGAAGTTGAACATCCAACTTTGGTCCGTAAAAAGCGGCTTCATCTTCAGCTTCCTGATAATCTAGTTTCATATTATCAATGATTTTTTTCATTGAAGCTTGGCTTTCTTTCCAGGCCTTGGGATTGTTGACATATTTATCTTTTTTATTTTCGGGATCCCACTTGGAAAATCGATACCAATAATTAGTAATCTTCAAAGTCTTCATTACATATTGAACCAAATCGACTACTTGGACAAATTCAGCCTCAACTTGTTCGGGAGTACAAATGATATGAGCATCCGCGAAACTCCAGCCACCAGCGTGTCGAATTAGACCAAATAGTTCGCCCGATTTTTCTTTTCGGTAAAGCCTGGAGATTTCAGAATATCGCAAAGGCAACTCTCGGTAAGATCGAGGTCGAGAATTATAAATCATAAATTGATGAGGACAAGTCATTGGTCGTAAAACATATTGATCATCATAGATATCCATAGCAGGGAACATATCATCTTGATAGTGGTCCCAATGCCCGGATTTTTTGAAAAGAGCCACTTTGGAAATATCGGGAGTAGAAGTTTGTAGATAGCCTCGTTTCATTTCTTCGTCTTCGATCCAACGCTCTAAAGTTCTTTTGATAACAGTCCCTTTGGGAGTGAACAACGGTAGTCCGGGTCCAACTAAATCTGAAAACACAAATAAGTCTAATTCTTTTCCAAGTTTTCGGTGGTCTCGCTTTTTGGCTTCTTCTAGTTCGAATAAATGTTTTTTGAGATTTTTTTTGTTTTCGAAAACAGTTCCATAAATTCTTTGTAAACTTTCTCGTTTTTCGTCGCCTTTCCAGTAGGCGCTAGAAATATGAGTTAGTTTGAAAGCTTGAAGGTCAACTTTTCCAGAAGATTCTAGATGAGGACCGCTACATAAATCGATAAAGCCATCCAACTTGTAAAGACTGACTTCTTTTTTCTTTCCCTTTTTTAGATCTTTAAGCAATTCCACTTTGTATTGTTGATCTAATTTTTTAAACTTAGCTAAAGCTTCTTCGATTGGAATCATTTTTTGCTTAAAAGGGAAGTTGGCTTTAACAATTTTCTTCATTTCGGCTTCGATCAAAGGAAGGTCTTCGGGGATCAAAGTTCGAGGAAGTTCGAAGTCGTAATAAAAGCCATTATCAATAGTCGGGCCAATAGCGAATTTAGCTTCAGGGAAGAATTTTAAAACAGCGGTGGCTAAAATGTGGGCAGTGCTGTGGCGGAGAAGGTCGAGATTGTCCTGTTTTTTGTTGTTTTGCATTTAATTAAATTTAAAAAGTTAAAAATGTTTATAGCCAGGTCATCGGCAATCAGTCATTGGTCATCAAAGAGCATTTTTTGCGTAATTGATGACTGATGGCTAGTGACTGATGACTTTTTTAAAACAAAAACCTCATCTAAAAAATAATCCTTGCAAGGATGATTTCTAAGACGAGGTCATTCTAATCCGCCGCCGCTTTTTTCAAAACTAGGACGAGACCAGGGCTCGCGGTTCCACTTAGATTCCTTAGCTGAAAAGCTAAGACTCTTTTAAATTCTACTTGGTTTAGTGGAAAAATTTTTCCTAATCTCAACGAGATGTGTATTTGGTAGATACACCAATCACCAGAAAGTTCTAACTTTTATATTAGGACGAATTCCAAATTTGTCAAGTAATTCAAAAAAAAGATTTATTTGTTCATGTTTTTTACCGTAAAGTTACTTTAAATATTTGTGAAGGGCTTTGAGGGCTTTGAGGGTGGTTCGTTTTTTGCCGGTTTGATAAATTTGGCTGGCAAGAGAGAAGGCTTGCTTGGAATTAAGCCATTGGTAGTCATCAAATTCAGTTTGATCGATATCAATCTTTGAAACGTTGACTTGGATTTTTATAAATAAATAACGTTTGCCTTTCATTTCCATTTTTTGTCCAGTGTCTGTTTCTAATTCTCGGGAGCCTTGATATTTTTGAGGAAATTCGATTTGATCTTCCTCAATAATTTCGAAATTAGAAAAATCACAATTTTTGACAAAATTTTCACCTAACTCTTCAATCATCTCTCTGGTGATTGCTTGGTGAACTGTTTCTCGATTATTAATTCCACCTTGGGGAAATTGCCAAAGATTATGTTTTTTCTTATATAGAAATAAGATTTTGTTATTATTTAAAAAACAGCCTACCACTTGAGGGCGAAAACTTTTTTGTCGAATTTTATCAATGATTTCTAATTCTTTTGACATAATTTTAAGAAGATTAGTCTAAAATGTTGATACTTTCTTTTTTGACAATTTTTTCAAGCTGAGTAATTAATTGTTTGTTGCATTTTACTTTTTGGGGAATTTCAAGTTTCCCATTTCGGCCTTCAGTGGTAATAAAAATTTTGCTGTTTCCTTCGGGAGCTATTTTTAATAATCCGGAAATTTTACTGAGTTTTTCCTGAGCCTTATCTTCGGTGATATGAATAGTAATGTCTTTAGCTTTTTCAACTTTAAGATTGGGGTTATTTTCATTGCCGAGGGAACCTATTTTAAAACCAGTTTTTTTGCCCTCTTTTTTAAATTTTTGCAATTCAGTTTCGTCGACCAAGTTAACCTCTTCACATAGGAGTTTGTATTCACCATCTTTGTCAGACAATTTTCCTCGAATTAAAACTATTTTTTCTTCTTGCCAAATGTCGGGATTTTTTTCCAATGTTTTCGGAAAAACTAAAATTTCCATTTTTCCCATTCCGTCTTCAATGGTATTGAACATCATCAGTTTATTTTTTCGAGTGTAAATTTTTTGAATTTTAGTAATAATTCCGCCTAGAACAATTACTTGGTTAATTAGGCCACTATGAATATTCCGAATGGGAATAGCATGGGCGGAAAAATAATCTTGATAGTTTCTTAAAGGATGGTCGGAAATATAAAGACCTAGAAGTTCTTTCTCCCAGGAAAGTCTTACTCGATTGGAAGCTGGGTCGGTAGTTTTAAGCGAAATTTTAGGAATCTCTAGAGCGGGTTGATCTTCACCAGCTATACCAAACAGAGAAGTTTGACCAGAAGCAACCGTCTTTTGATATTGCTTGGCGTAATTTAAAATTACTTCCATATTTTGAACCAGTTTATTTCTTTCGATGAAATCATCCAAAGCTCCAGATTTTCCTAGAGCCTCTAGAGATTTTTTGTTTAAATCTCGACACTGAACTCTTTCTACGATATCAATAATGTCTTTATAAATCCCATTTTTTTGGCGTTCTTCAATCAGTTGGGTGGCAATATTAGTTCCTACCCCTTTAGTCGCTTCGAGTCCAAAACGGATTTTAGGCAGGGGCTTTTTCTTGGAGCCGGCTCTTTTTTTAATCTTTTCTAATTCTTCTAAGTTATTCATAATCACTGCAAAGTCGTTGAAACTCTCGTTAATATTAGGAGGGAGAACCTCGATTTCCATTTGACGAGTTTCTTCAACTTCAATTGCAATTCGATCAATGTCGTCTTTATCAGAATTAAGCAAGGCTGCCATAAATTGGGCGGGGTAGTGAGCTTTGAGATAGGCAGTTTGGTAACCGATTAAAGCATAACAAGCGGCGTGAGATCGATTAAAACCGTAGCCAGCGAAAGGCTCGATAAAGGAGAAAATTTTCTCGGCTAATTTTTTATCAATTTTATTTTTTACACAGCCTTCAATAAATTTCTTTTTTTGTTCTTGAATCATCTCATGGATTTTTTTACCCATCGCTTTTCGAAGAACGTCTGCTTCGCCAGGGGTAAAACCCGCTAACTCTCGAGCGATTTGCATAACTTGTTCTTGGTAAACGGCTACTCCATAAGTGTTCTCTAGAATTGGCCTAAGTTTAGGGTGAAGATATTTAACAGTTTTTGTGCCGTGTTTTCCACCAATAAAATCCGGAATCCATTCCATCGGTCCGGGACGGTAGAGAGCCACCATAGCGATAATGTCTTCAAAAATGGTGGGCTTAAGTTTTTTGAGGTAGCGTTTCATTCCGGAGGATTCTAATTGAAAGACCCCAGTAGTATCTCCGTGTTGAAGGAGTGTAAAAGTCTTTTTGTCATCAAGAGGAAGCTGGTCGATGTCAATTATGTCTCCGGTAGTTTTTTCTATTATTTTGAGAGCATTTTGGATAATAGTTAAGTTCTTCAATCCTAAGAAATCCATTTTAACCAAACCAATTTTTTCCACATAAGAAGATTTTGAAGAAGCGTTGTATTGGGTAACCATTCCCTGATCTTCTTTTCCAGTCATATATTGGAGCGGAGTATATTCTACTACTGGTTTAGGGGTGATTACTACTCCGCAAGCGTGAACAGAGGCGTGCCGGGCTACTCCTTCTAGTCGAATAGCGGCGTCTAAAATTTCACGAGCGTCTTTGTTGTTTTTATATTCACTTTTTAATTCGGCAGTGTTTTCTAGGGCATCTTGTAATCCTGTAAAGGCCGGAACCATTTTGGAGAGTTTGTCGCAATAGGAATATTCAAAATCTAAAACTCGTCCAGCATCTCGAATGGCAGCTTTGGCGGCCATAGTTCCGAATGTAATAATTTGAGCAACATGTTCATGCCCGAATTTGTTTCGAACGTATTCCAAAACATCGTCTCGACGATCGTCTGGAAAATCTAAGTCAATATCAGGCAGGGATATTCGGTCAGGGTTCAAGAAACGCTCGAACAAAAGGTTGTATTCAATTGGATCAATATTAGTGATGTTGGTCAGGTAGGCGATAATACTTCCAGCGGCACTTCCTCGGCCTGGTCCAACAATAATGCCATTGTCTTTAGCCCAGTTTACAAAATCTTGAACGATTAGAAAATAACCAGCAAACCCCATTTTTTTGATAACTTTTAATTCGAACTCCAAACGCTCTCGGTGCTCTTTGGTAATTTTTCGGCCGTAACGTTTTTTTAGTCCTTTTTCGCAAAGTTTCTTTAAATAAGTTTGAGATGTATAGCCTTTGGGAACTTTGTATTTTGGAAGTTGATGTTTACCAAACTCAATTTCGACATTACACATCTCGGCAATTTTTTGGGTGTTTTCTAAAGCTTTGGGGGTGTCCTTGAAAGCTTCTCTCATTTCCTCGGGGCTTCTTAAGTGTAATTTGAACTCTTTCATCGAGAGCCGATTAGTATCACTCATTTTTTTTCCAGTTTGAAGGCACATTAAAATATCCTGAACATGTCCATCATCTTCATTGACACAGTGAACATCAGCGGTAGCCACTAGTGGAATCCCAGTTTTTTTGGAAATTTTTTCGAGTCCTTTGTTCGCTAGAGTCTGCTTTTCTAATTGAGGAAGGTGCTGAAGTTCCAAGTAGTAGTTACCTTTGCCTAAAATCTTTTGATATTCCAAAGCTTTTTTAGTAGCTTCTTCAAGTTTATTGCTAATAACTAGTTGAGAGATGTGACCTTGGACACAACCACTGCAACCAATTAAGCCCTCGGAGTATTTTTCTAAAATTTCTAAATCAATTCGAGGTTTATAGTAATAGCCTTTGGTGTGGGCTTCGGTTACCAATTTCATCAAATTCTGATAACCCTGATTATTTTTGGCCAGTAAAATTAAATGAAAACGTTCTTCGTCAACACGAGGGCGCTTATTTTCTAATCCGTTAGGGGCGAGATAAAATTCACAACCAATAATAGGTTTAATTCCAGCCTTTTTGGCTTTTTGATAAAACTCAATTACTCCGTACATTGTTCCATGATCGGTAATTGCCAAGGAATCCATACCAAACTTTTGCGCTCGTTCTAAAAGGTCGTCGATTTTTCCTAGCCCGTCTAGTAGGCTGTAATGAGTGTGAACATGTAAATGGGTGAATTTTTTATTCACGTTGGGGATTAGTTTATTAAATTTAAATTAGATGCCCTTAGATAATATCATCATTCAAATTTGTTGTAAAAGAAAGTTTAACGTGGTAGAATTTTATTAGAAATAAACTAAGTTGAAATAAAAATAATGACAAAAAATAAGAAAGGACCGGTGGTGCTATGTATTTTAGATGGCTGGGGAGAGACGAACGAAATTCGAGGAAATGCCATTGCTAAAGCTGAACTACCGGTGATTGATAAATTGAATAAGCATTATGTAAAAACTTATTTACAGGCTTCGGGAATTGCAGTTGGTTTGCCCTGGGGAGTAGTGGGAAACTCAGAAGTTGGACATCAAGCTATGGGAACAGGGCAAATTATTTATCAAAAATTACCGATAATCAATACAGCGATTCAAGACGAAAGCTTTTTCGAAAATGAAGTTTTGATAAAAGCGATTGAGTTTGCTAAAGAAAATAAATCCAAGATTCATTTATTTGGTTTAGTTAGCGACGGAGGAGTCCATTCTCATATTGAGCATCTGTTTGCTTTGTTGGAAGTGATGAAGAAGAATGAATTTGAGGATGTCTATATTCACGCTGTTATGGATGGTCGAGATACAGCACCTCAAAGTGCTCAGGTTTTTTTGAATGATTTGTTGTCCAAAATCAAACAAGTTGGGGTGGGGCAGATAGCAACAGTTAGCGGTCGTTATTATCCGATGGATAGAAGTCAAAATTGGGATCGAGTTGAAAAAGCCTATAATGCCATGGTTTATGGAGAGGGGTTGAAAGCAGAAACGGCCCTTAACGCAGTTGATGCTCAATATAGGAAGGACGTTAAGGATGAATTTATTGAGCCGACTGTTATTGAAGAAGCACCTGGAAAACCAGTTGCTAAGATAAAGGAAGGCGATGTTTTTATCAGTTTTAACTTCAGAAAAGATCGAGCCAAACAGATTATTAAAGCTTTTGCTTTGAGCGATTTTAAAAAATTTAAAAACATTAAGCCAGTCAAGAAAGTGAAGGTAGTTTGCTTTACGGAATATGAAGCGGGTTTACCAGTGGACGTTATTTTCATTTCTCAAAAAATTACTTCTAGAATAGGAGAAGAAGTTGAAAAAGCTGGTTTAAGACAAATGCGGATTGCAGAGACAGAAAAGTTTGCTCATGTTACCTATTTTTTTGATGGAGGCAAAATATTTGATTATAAAAACGAAGAGAAGGTGCATGTTTTATCTAAAAAAGTTCGCTCCTATGCTGAATTGCCAGAAATGAGCGCCCAAGAGGTTACTGATAAAATAATTGAAGCCTTAGACAGTGATAAGAAACCCGATTTTATTTTGGTTAATTATGCTAATCCAGATATGGTTGGGCATACTGGAAATCTCAAGGCTGGAATAAAGGCTGTGGAATTTACAGATAAGTGTTTGGGAAGGTTGATCGAAAAGACTTTAATATTAGAGGGAGCTTTGATTGTGACCGCTGATCATGGAAATGTTGAGGAAATGATTAACCTGTCGACTGGAGAAGAAGATACTGAACATTCTAATAATCCAGTTCCTTGTTGGTTCGTTGAGCCGAATAATTATCGAGAGGAAGGAAACGGTAAAAGCAAAATCAAACAAGAAAGAACTTTTGAAATAGGGGGTTTCTTGTCTGACATTGCTCCGACTATCTTGGAGTTGCTCGGAATAAAAAAATCAAAAGATATGTCGGGGGAAAGTCTTGTTTCTTTGTTCAAAAGTAAGCTTTCGAATAAAAAAGAAAACCAGGGATAGTTCCTGGTTTATAAAAACAGTTTTGTAAATCGCGGTAAGTTTTATTCGTTGTGGACTGTTATCGAATCAGTCGGGCATTGGTTGGCGGCTTTATCGGCACATTCTAAATCATCAGTTGGAATAGCTTCTGCTTTCATTGTATCGGTGT